>CAIXDB010000117.1 GCA_903918125.1 uncultured bacterium
GCTGTGCGTAGAGAGGGACTCGTACCCCCGAAGGCCGAAGCCGCGTGGTTTACAGCCACGAGTAATTGCCGCTATACGATCTACGCATTTTGTGGTATTATTTTTTGCCACAATTATTCTTACGTTTCTATGTTACCATACTTTCCCCCACAAAACTATTGTTCATGCCGTTTGCGAACACTGCGCCGCGACGGCCTTTTTTGACGTTAAACGTAAACTTGCCGTCGGCAATGTCGACGCAGACTGTGCCACCTTTCAGCACACCGCGACTGACCATAAGCGAGGCGATCGGCGTGAGAATCTGCGATTGGATGAGACGTTTGAGTGGACGCGCGCCGTATTGCGGACTGTAGCCTTCGGCAGCAAGCTTGTCGAACACAGCCGGACTAAACGCGACAGTGATTTCTTTCTCGCGAAGTCGCGCAAGCACAATGTCCATCTGCAACTTCACGATTTCGGCGATTGCCTCCTTATTCAAAATATCGAACACGATTATTTCATCAAGACGATTCAAAAACTCCGGTCGGAAGTGGTCCTTCAGCGCGTCGAGCACTTTCGTTTTAGCATCTTCGTAGCTCGCCTTCTCGCTTGTGTCCGCGGCAAAACCGATTTTCTCCATTTTGTCGATGTATCGCGCGCCGATATTCGAAGTCAAAATAATGACTGTGTTGCGAAAATTCACCACTCTCCCCTTCGCGTCGGTCAGCCGGCCGTTGTCGAGCACCTGTAACAAAATATTGAACACTTCGGGATGCGCTTTTTCTATCTCGTCAAACAGCACCACCGAATACGGTCGGTGTCTGATCTGCTCGGTGAACGCACCGCCCTCCTCGTAGCCAACGTAGCCCGCCGGCGCGCCGATGAGCTTCGACACAGAGTGTTTCTCCATGAACTCGGACATGTCCACGCGGATGAGTGCTTTGTCGTCGTCGAACATAAACTGCGCGAGCGCTTTGGTCAGTTCAGTTTTCCCCACCCCGGTCGGTCCAAGAAACAGGAACGAGCCAATTGGTCGCTGTGGGTCGGCGATACCTGCGCGCGCACGTTTGATAGTGTCCGCGATTTTCTGAACCGCTTCATTTTGCCCAACGATGCGTTTCTTCAACTCGTCTTCCATGCGATTCAGTTTGTCCGCTTCCTCCTCGAGCATGCGCGTGACCGGCACGCCCGTCCATTTCGACACGATCATAGCAATGTCATTTTCTGTAATTTCCTCTTTCAAAATTCGTCGCGATGACTGGAGTTTTTTCAAGCGCTTGCTTTTCATATCCAAATCTTTTTCCAGCGCCGGTATCGTGCCGTATCGTATCTCCGCAGCCCGCGCCAAATCCGTCGTCGCCTCCGCTTTCTCCGCCTCGCGACGCAACTCCTCGAGCTGTTTTTTAATCGCTTTGATGTCCGTGACCGTTTCCTTTTCGTTGTTCCATTTCAGTTCAATCTCCGCAGTTTCCTCTTTCAAATCTGCAATCGCCGTTTCGATTTCTTTCACCCGTGCGCGAGATTTTGGATCAGTTTCCTTTTTCAGTGCTTCGTATTCTATTTGCAATTTCACGATTTTCGAATGCGCATCCTGCAAAAGCGGCGGCATATTTTCGAGCGCGATTTTCAAATACGACGCCGACTCGTCAATCAAATCCACCGCCTTGTCCGGCAAAAATCTGTCCGTGATGTATCGCGCCGAGAGATTCACAGCGGCAACAATCGCCTCATCCGTGATGCGCACGCCGTGGTACAGTTCATATTTTTCTTTCAACCCGCGCATGATGGTAATCGCGTCCGGAATGGACGGCTCACTGACAAACACCGGCTGGAAACGTCGCGACAGCGCCGGATCTTTTTCGATGTGTTTCTGATATTCTTTCAGTGTCGTTGCGCCGATCGCCCGCAATTCTCCGCGAGCCAGCGCCGGCTTCAACATGTTGGACGCGTCGAGCGAGCCCTCTGCCGCACCCGCACCGACGATGGTGTGAATCTCATCGACGAACAAAATAATTTTGCCGTCGGACTTCTCAACTTCCTTCAAAATGTTTTTCAAACGTTCCTCAAACTCACCGCGATATTTTGTACCGGCAACAAGCAACCCGAGGTCGAGCGAGACGAGCTCTTTGTCTTTCAGCGACTCCGGCACGTCCGCCATGCTCATGCGTATCGCCAGTCCTTCGGCAATCGCCGTCTTGCCCACACCCGCCTCGCCGATGAGAATCGGATTATTTTTCGTGCGTCGCGACAATATTTGTATGATGCGCGAAATTTCGTCGTCGCGTCCGATGACCGGATCGAGTTTGTTTTGCTGTGCAAGTCTGGTAAGCGAGCGTGTGTATTTCGTCAGTGCCTTGAACTTTTTCGGCATTACAGGTTCGGTCCCGCGCGTACTTTTCAACTCCTCCAACACTTTCAACACCGACGGTTTGTCGATTTTAAATTTAATCAAAATGTCTCGCGCAGGCGACGGCACGTCGATGACCGACAAAAACAAATGTTCCGTCGACACAAACTCGTCATGCATGTCCGTGGCGATTTTGCCCGACATTTCGATGACTTGCGCAAGCTCCGGCGTGAGATAAATCTGATACGATGCAGAGAGCGTTTGACCCGACTCCGTTCCTTCAATGACATCGAGAATAGTATCGGTCAGCAACACGCCATCCACGTCCATTTTATCGAGAAGCGACGGCACAATACTCTCGTCCTGCAAGACAAGCGCGGTCAGCAAATGCAGCGGACTGACGTGATTTTGTCCGCGCTCAATAGCCAGCTCGTGCGCTTTTCGGATGGCTTCCTTTGCTTTTGTTGTGAATTGTCCAAATGGTGGCATGATTTTATACTCAATATTACAAACTGTATACAATAACAGCTCTTATTATATTACATTTTTCGATGGAGTCAACTATGGAATCGACTGAACGAGTGTCGGCAATTCGCGTTTCAGCACCGTGACCGAGGTGAAAGATTTTGACATTCCGTCTGCCGGTTCAAAACCGAAAATTTCGCCGGAAAGATTGATGAGCGGACTGCCGATGACCGCGTCTTTTGTCGACACATCGGTCAGCACGGCAGAAATGTACGGCGCGGTGGTGGACCCTACAGTGCCGTTTTTCGTGGCAAGCGACACGACGCGACCGACAGCCACGGCGTTCGTCGTATCACCGCCGAGCATGATGACCGTCTGCCCGAGTTGCGCGTCAGCCGAGGCGAGTGTCGCCGGCACAAACTGACTCGTGGTCGTGGATTGTTTCAATGGTACGAAAAGTAGAAACATCGTACTCTTGTCGACGCCGACAGGATTCAAACCGAGCATCAAACCATTCGGAAGGATCGCCGAGTACGTGTTGCCCGCAGTGACGGTTTGTCTCGGCATGGCGATTTGGCCGTCCTTTGTCAGCACCACACCGATACCGAAAAAGTTTGTCGTGCCGTCCGACGGATTATTTTCCTCGATGCGCACAATGCTCTGCGTGTTTTTGTTGATGGCGCTCGTCACCTGGTCATCCTCGTTGACCACCACGGTCGTCGTGACAGTTTTCGGCGCAGTCGTGACGGTGGAAAGAATTCCCGTCGTTGCCGGCGACACTTCGTCGATGGTTTTCTCCACCACTTGGTTTATGGTGTGCGTCACTTCCACCGGCGCTTGTTGGAGGAGTGAAAAGGTCATAATCCCCGTGGCGATGGACGTCACAAAGGTCACAAGTAAGACGAGGAGAATGAATTGGTTTTTGTTGAGGGATTCCATGAGGACAGTGTAGCAAAATATGACCAACTGGTAAACAACGAGGGGTCTGGTATAATTCGCGGTATGAAAAGCCACGAACTATACACGTTTGAAAAACCTGATAAAATTAATCCTGACCATATTGAACGCAAGTTTGAGCGTGTCCACACTGAAACTTCGGAAAACATGGATAAGAATAGCGAACTTAAAAGAGCACAAGAACACTTACTGCATAATCCAAAACTGTACGAAAAATTTTTGAGAGCAACGTTGGATAAAGATATACATAAAAACAGAACGGGTTTGGTTCGAATTGAAAATATATTTGTCGCAGAATTACAAAATCTAACCGATACGGAAATTGATTCTGTTGTTCGTCAATTCAATCAAGGATTTAAACAATTTGTTTCTGAATATACAGGCACTCTGGAACTAACGTCTGAACAAAGAAGGAAAATTTTTGAAAATGATCAAAAAAACAACAAAGAAATTCGCGGTAACATCCACGAAAACAGCATAAAAAACGTTATCGAATTTATTCGTGCACGCAAAAAGTTGCTCGACGTACATCCCGCTCAAGAATACGCATTTTATACACAAGAAACACTTGATGAACATTTTGCCATTGATCTTATCGAGTGTATCTATGCCGAAAATGGCGACGTTGATGTCATGAATCTCGTCCAAATAAAATCTTCACTGCCTACTGCCGAGGATCAGCAAAAAATAGTGCAAGATCACAAAGAATGGGTTACCTCCTCCGCTATGGATCTTGATATGTGGGAAAAAGAGTATTCAAACGGCATCCCGGAAAAACTCAAAATAACGGAACTGGTGCAAAATGCGGAAGCGGTCAGTGATGTGCTCTTCGATATGTGCACTGATCCAAAAGGATTCCAGTCGGATAAATTTATTGAGGCATTGGATTTTAGCACATTGAGTAACAAACACCGTGCATGGCTTCTCATAAAATACGGTGGTATGTTGAAATCAAAAATTCAGGAAGCGGTAACTCAACAGATTATTCAGCCGGAACAAGCGGATGAAATCCTAAAAGCGTTGGAAAAGTTTGAGGAAGAAATAAAACAAAAAGCAAAAATACCGAAGAATTTTTCTCGCATTCACGAGATCAATTCAATTATTGCCGTCGGTGCAAAAGAAATTCAAAAGATAAATATTATGTCGCGAGATACGGATGAGAGACATAAAAAATTGGCGAAGGTGACACAAAATTGACTTGTTTTTTAATAAATGGTATAAATAAAAAAGATTATGGAAAAGAAAAAGAAATTTAACCCTCCTGATTTAGTTCCACTCCAACCAGAACAAGAAGTCCAAAAAGCGCTTGATGTGGCTGAAAATCGCTTGAATAAAAAAGTGATTGCTCAGTTTCACCGAGATACTAATGTTATCCTGAAGAAAATCGGGGAAGCCCAAAAAAAACGGGAGAAACAGAAGTAGCACCCGATGGCGGATTGTTTTTCCGCCATCGGCTTTTTTTATTTTATCACCTCCCCCAACACCTCCACAAGGCGGTCGAGGTCGGCGCGAGTCGTGTCGCGACCGAGGGTGAAGCGCAGAGACGAGTCGGCGCATTCCGGCTTGCCGAGCGCCGAGACGACATACGACGAGGAATTTTCGGCGAGTGTCCGACATGACGACGAGTACGAACACGCAATGCCCGCAATGTCGAGAGAGATGACCGTGAACTCCGCGTCAATTCCTTGCCATGATCCGTCGGCTGTCTGCTTTCCGAAACAAATGTTTATATTGTTCGGCAAACGCTCCGTGGCCGAGCCGTTCAAAGTCGCCTGCGGAAATTTTTGTAAAATTTTCTCGATCGCATAATCGCGCAATTCTGTCAATCGCGCCGACTCGCTTTCGCGCATCTCGGTCGCGAGTTCCAACGCACACGCCAGCCCGACAATGCCCGGCACATTTTCTGTTCCACTTCGCAGACCACGCTCCTGTCCCCCGCCATGCACCGTGGGCGAGAGTCGCACACCGTCACGCACGTAGAGCATGCCCATACCGCGCGGACCGTACATTTTAATACCGTCCAAGGTCATTATGTCCACACCGAGTTTCAACACGTTGAGTGGCAAGTACAACCCGGCCTGGCACGCGTCGGTGTGAAAGTACGGATATGTTTTTTCGCCATCCGTTTTTTTCGCGCGAAAATCCTGAATGACTCGCCCGATACCGTGAATATTCTGGATCGTGCCGATTTCGTTGTTCGCGTACATGACACTGACGAGCACAGTGTTCTCGCGCAAGGCCTCACGCACGTCGGCGAGCGAGACAAGTCCGTCCGCGTCAACAGGCAGGACCGTCACTTCCCCATCGCGATATTTTATTTCCTCGCACACTTCGAGAATTGCCGGATGTTCGATCGCCGTGACCACGAAATGTGGCACGAATTGCACCGTCGAATTTTCAGAAATTTTCCGAGGATGGGCATCATCCTTTTTCTCTGGCCGATAGTACGCGTCGAACACACCGAGCAACGCCAAGTTGTTCGACTCCGTTCCTCCGCTGGTGAAAATAATCTCTTTTTCTTGCGCCGACAAAATCTCCGCGATTTGTCGTCGCGCCACGCTCACCGCTTCCTTCGCAACCACCGCTTCGGTGTACAACGCCGACGGGTTCGCCCAATTTTCCGCCCACGGCGCCATCGCTTCCGCCACCTCGCCCGCCACCGGCGTCACCGACGCATAGTCGAGAAAGATTCGTTCGTCGATTTTTTTAGTTTCTTTCATTCCACATAATGTATCAAAAAATCGCCGACTTGGCGATGATGAAAATTTTGAAAAATAAAGAAGCGTTCAGAACTGCTGGGGTATACCCATCTGAACGCTTCGAGGTTTTGTACTACTGTGCTCCACGTGCGTACTGAGCTTGTGCCCAACCTGCCGTATTGCCTTCGGTTACGATAACCGTGTTAGTACCCTTTTGTCCGCCCGCGATTGTCTTGAGCGCTTCCCATTTCATGTACTCTCGATATTCCGGGTTAGCTCGTATTGCAGCCCCAATCTTGGCAATCGCCTGTGCTTGCGATTCAGCCGCCGTGAGATTGTTCTGAGCGGTGACAACAGATGGATCCTGTTTGACGTTCGACAATTGCACGTCCTGCAATTTGAGCGGTACGTGGTCTTCCTTGAATGTCCGGACGACCATCTCGGCAATCTCGTTATTGACTCTGGCGTAATCCGCCGCCACTTCTTTGTAGGAAGGGTAGTTCGAGAAGATCATCCGGATATTATTCCGAATTTTCATCGCCGCAAACCGCTCATACACATTCTGGATCGAAATCCATCGTACACGTTCATCTTTTGGGTCAGCAACCGGAGTCACCAACGTGAAGATGTTGTTCCGAGTCGTTTCGTCGTCCGGCAACATTGCCCGGATGTAGACATCGACCGAAAGTGGCGCGCCATCTTTGGTAGTAACGCGATGGTCGGTGTTATCTTTTTTGCTCTGGTCGGCATCGGCAGCTAAGAATTGCTCCTTAACCGTCGTACTGCTCGCCTCAAGAAGAACGAGGACATTGAAATTCCCGGCGCTGTCCTTCTCACGCAGATCCACTTGGCCAGAGGTGCGGGTTTCCTTTTCCCAGCCAGTCGGGGTGAGCACCCGGCCCATGTACCCGGCGGGAATTGATTCAATCGCTTCCCAGCATGCAGTGAGCGATACCATCGCCACCAACACCAAAATCAACA
>CAIXDB010000118.1 GCA_903918125.1 uncultured bacterium
AGTCTCCTTACTTCTTCTCGCCGGAATGGCGGTCTTCGAACTTCTGTTGATCTTGATCGACATGACTTCTGTCGACCGTACCACGTGGCGTCTTGTTGAGCACCAGTGATGGGATGATACTGATAACGAAAGTTGCCACAAGCCCGATGAGTAGCCAGTTACGAACTTGGCGGACAAGTTTCTCTTCCGGATAAGCCTTGGCTGCGATTGCAGCCAAGATGGCGCACACAACGAGTGAAATAACTAAACCCGTCAGTTCTCCGAGGTACAACCTGAGAAAGTCCATTACAGCTCCTTTTCAAGAAACATTTGTTTCTGAGACAGAAGATAACATTTAAAATATTGTATGTCAACCACTTCATTGACTTCTCAAAAATACGTTGCTAAATATGGTCGGTATGATAAATTCTCCACAAATCGCGAATTTTGCAAATTGGCGATTTTAATGTATAGTGTGAGCATGACTCTCCATCAACTGTACATTATATATAGTCTCGCAGGACTCGTGGTTGTGCTCATCGCCTGGGTCATACGGTTGGAAGTCAAACTGCATCGGCTGACACGCGGAGCGGACGGTAAATCGCTCGAGGCAAGCATTCTCGACATGCACAAAAAAATGGAGCAGTTGCACGAATTCCGCGCCGACTCGCTCGCCTATTTCGGTGACGTGGAGAGGCGTTTGAATAAAAGTGTGCAAGCTGTCGAAACCGTTCGTTTCAATCCCTTCCACGGCACGGGCGACGGCGGCAATCAGAGTTTCTCCACGGCGTTTGTCAGCGAGCATGGCGACGGCGTGGTGCTGACCAGCTTGTATTCTCGCGATCGCATCAGCGTTTTTTCAAAACCATTGAAAAAGTTTGCAAGCAGTTTTGAATTGTCGGGTGAAGAAAAACAAGTTGTCGACGAGGCCAAAAAAAAGATTTCATAAAACCATGAACTCGCACATATTTTTAAAACACTGCCATGAACACAGACACTCACAACATTTCCGCAAACATTCCTCGTGCACCCGTGGTAGCAATCATGGGGCATATTGATCATGGCAAGTCAACACTCCTTTCATACATTCGCAAAAGCACAAAAGCACTGAACGAAGCCGGCGGTATCACCCAACACATTTCGGCGTACGAAGTGACACACACGGGCAGTGACGGCGTTGCGCACACCATCACCTTTCTCGACACGCCGGGACATGAAGCGTTTTCCGGAATCCGCACGCGCGGTGCGCAGGTTGCCGACGTTGCCGTGCTTGTGGTGTCCGCCGAAGACGGCGTCAAACCGCAAACGCTCGAGGTGTGGAAGTCAATCACGGAGAGCAACACGCCGTTCGTGGTGGCAATCAACAAAATCGACAAGCCTGATGCGGACATCGAACGAACGAAAAATAACCTGACCGAAAACAGCATCTACATCGAAGGCTACGGCGGTGACATTCCGGTCGTGGCACTCTCGGCAAAAACGGGCGAGGGCGTGCCGGAGTTGCTCGACATGATTACGCTCATGGCGGAGCTCGAGAATTTGTCCGGCGACCCGAGTGTGCCGGGCGAGGGTGTGGTCATCGAAAGTAATCGCGACACGCGCAAAGGCATTTCGGCGACGTGCATTATAAAAAACGGCACGATCAAAACGGGCATGTTTGCCGTGGCGGGAAAAAGCCAAACGCCGGTGCGCATGATGGAAAATTTTCTCGGGCAACACGTAGCGAGTGCGACGTTTTCCTCGCCGGTGAATATCATCGGCTGGGATGTCTTGCCGGTCGTCGGTTCAACGTTTGAAACATTCGCCACTCGCGAAGAAGCGCGCGCCACGGTTGAGAAAGCTCAAAGCACCGTTTCGACACATGCGGAAAAATTTGACGACACGCTCGTGTATGTGCCGCTCGTGGTGAAAGCCGACGCCGGCGGTTCACTCGAAGCGGTCGTCGCGCAAATCGAAAAAATCGCCACCGACAAAGTCCGCGCGCAGATTATTTCTCGCGGTATCGGCGTCATATCGGAAAAAGATGTGCAATCCGCAATCGGAAATACGAAAGCAATCGTCGTCGGTTTCAACGTCGGTGTCGACTCGCCCGCTTCCGGACTGGCACTGCGCAACGAGATTGAAATTGAAACATTCGATGTCATCTACAAACTGACCGAATGGCTCGCCGAAAAGTTTGCCGAGCGAACGCCGAAAGTACGCACGGAGGAGTCGACGGGTACCGCAAAAATTCTCAAAACGTTTAGTAAGGTCAAAGACAAGCAGATTCTCGGCGCAAAAGTGGAAAGCGGTCAAATAACGCTCGGCAGCACCGTCCGCATCACGCGACGCGACGCGGAAATCGGACAAGGCAAAGTGAAAGAATTGCAAGAGCAGAAAAAACGCGTCGACTCGGTCGGCGAAGGCAAGGAGTTCGGCACGTTGATCGAGGCCAAAATTGAAATCGCGATCGGCGACCACATCGAGAGTTTTGTCGTGGTGGAGAAATAATTGCAGACAAATTTTAATTTAAAATATCATGAGCATCCGAGACGAAAGAATAAAAGAAACGCTTCGCGACTTGGGTGCACGCTTTTTGATGCAGGACGGCAACGGTTCGTCACTTCTCACCGTTACATCGGTCATACTGCGCGGAAAGGGAAAATATGCTACCATTTTCTTCACGGTATTCCCCGACAAAATGGAGAAAACCGCGCTCGAGTTCGCCAAGCGAAAGCGCAGCGAGTTCAAGCAGTTTGTGAAGGACAATTCGCGCCTCGGACAAATTCCCCTGCTCGATTTCGAGATCGACCTCGGTGAAAAAAACCGCCAGAAAATCGACGCGTTGCTCTCCGCAAGCGAGCGCGAACAAGGACATTCGAGGGGTGAAGAAAAATAAAAAGGTGCGGTGGTGAAGTGGTAACACAGTGGTCTGCAAAACCTCTATGCGCGGGTTCAATTCCCGCCCG
>CAIXDB010000119.1 GCA_903918125.1 uncultured bacterium
AATATGTACCTGGTACCTATTTATTTTGTTATACTTACCATATGCACCCTCTCGATCTTGTGCTCAACTCCTCCATCGATCTCATCCGCACACCGCGTGTGACCGAGTGGGTGTACTTACTCACTATTCTTTTTGACATCACTATTTTCTCCGTACTCGTCACGGCGTGCATTGCCGGTTTGATTTACCTCGTGCGCGGTGCACGCTACGCGATGCTTTTTCTCGTCTCGATTATTGTCGGCGCGATTCTCGTCGAAATGTTGAAACTTGCATTCAACGTGGCACGTCCGACAGATGGAATCATCTCGGCGTTCGGTCAAAGTTTCCCGAGCTATCACGCCACCATCGCCACTATTTTCTTTGTCATCCTGATGTACGCATTCGACGATTATCTCAATAGTTTCGGTCGTATCGTGTTCAACACGCTCTGCATCATTTTGATTTTTCTCGTCGCGGCCAGTCGGGTGTATCTCGGCGTGCACTGGGCGTCCGACGTGCTCGGTGGAATTCTTCTCGGCGTACTCGTTTCCTACATTTCAATCTCATCTTTCAAGTGGTATAATAGACGCAGTACGAAATACATTAGTAACTAACTCAAAAATCATGGACACAGATAATATATATAAACGAAGATTATTTAGTTCGCTCAACATGCTTGTGTTGATTTTGGTTTTGTTTGTCATGGCTCTCGTCATCAATACATTCAAAGAAAATCAATACATCGGCCAGCCAGTGTTGACTGCGCCGAACACCATCGCGGTCACAGGAACGGGAGATGTTGTGGCAGTACCGGACACGGCGGAATTTTCTTTCTCAGTCACCGCTGACGCTCCTGCAATGACCGACGCTCAAAACATTGCGTCGACAAAAACAAACGCAATCATCACAGCAGTCAAAGCGCTCGGTGTGGCGGACGCGGACATTCAGACGACCGATTATTCGGCGAACCCGACCTACACCTACACGCGAACAGCCTGTCCGCTCGACGGCACGGTGTCCGGTTCGTCCGGTGGTGGCGACCAAGCACCCGGCTCACCGGTAGCGCAACCGATGATTGTGTACTCGCCATGTACGAACGAAAATCAAAAACTTACCGGATATGAAGTGACCGAAACGCTCAGTGTCAAAGTGCGCTCAACCGGGAACGCCGGAACAGTACTTGCAAAAGTAACGTCGCTCGGTGCGACGAACGTAAGCGGACTGACATTCGTCGTCGACAATCCTGACACGGTACAACAACAAGCGGAAGCAAAAGCAATCGCCGATGCGCAAAGCAAGGCGCAGGTGCTCGCAAAGTCGCTCGGTGTGAAACTGACGAAGATCGTGAACTTCTCGGAGAACGGCAACCAGCCGGTGTACTACCCGATGGCGCTTTCGGCAAATAGCTCGGCTGGTACGGCGTCTGTCACGCCGAATATCCAGACCGGCACGAACAAAATCACGTCGAACGTGACCATTACCTACGAGGTTGACTAATTTTCCGCAGTGCGGTAGGATATGGTCAATACATTAAGAAATCCCTCCCCGGGGTTTTTTAATAACAGAATTTTTAACCCACACATCATGTCACTCATCACATATTTGCAAGACACGCAGGCCGAGTTGAAACACGTTTCCTGGCCGACGCGACGTCAGACCGTTATTTTCACCATTATCGTGGTGCTCATTTCGCTGTTCGTTTCTTTCTTTCTCGGGTTTTTCGATTTTCTCTTTAAAATGATTTTGCAAAAATTTGTCATCTAATAAAAAACATTCATGTCAAAACAACAAATCTCAGAAGGGCGAAATTGGTACGTCATTCACACGTATGCCGGATATGAAAACGCGGTGATGCGCAATTTGAAACAGCGCATCGAGTCGCTCGGCATGGAAGACAAAATTTTCAACGTCATCGTGCCGACCGAGAAAAAAATCAAAATCAAAGGCGGCAAACGCATCGAGGAAGAAGAGAAAATTTATCCCGGCTACATCCTCGTAGATATGGTAGTGACGGACGATTCGTGGTTCGTGGTGCGCAACACTCCGCGCGTGACCGGCTTCGTCGGTTCCGGCGTGTATCCCGTGCCGATTGACAAGAAAGAAATCGACGAGCTGTTTGCTCGCATGAATACCGCTGGCGTCAAACACGCCATCGACCTCTCGGCGGGTGACAATATTATCGTGACCGACGGCCCATTCAAAGATCTAGAAGGCAAGGTGTCGGAAGTGGATGAGGAGAGGGGTAAGGTGAAAGTGCTGGTCGCGATGTTCGGGCGAGAGACACCGGTGGAGTTGGATTTTCTCCAAATAAAGAAATCGTAAAAGAAAATCTCTTTCTCGGTCACACCAGTTTTGGAGCACACGATAAATCGTTGGTACGATTTTCGCTCGCTCTCG
>CAIXDB010000120.1 GCA_903918125.1 uncultured bacterium
AGACGGCCTACAACCTGGAGAAAGACAACCCGGATGCACAGGTGATGTACGCCGTCGGTGCGATTTATACGAAAAACACTGCCGTGCTCAACTCGCTTTCGACCGTTATTTCATCGACAACCGTTTTGACCGACAACCGTTTCTTGCAAGCGTATGCCGGCATCGGTGACTTCCAAACGGTCATCGCCATTCTCTCGGCACGCATTCAGAAAGATCCGACGAATCTCCAGTACCAACTCTCGCTCGCCTCGGCGTACTTGCAAATAGGGAACAAGACGGCGGCCATTTCCATTTTGCAACAGATGGAAAAAGAGGACCCGACATTTAAGACGCAGGGGGATACGTACATTCAACAAATCCAATCGGCGAAATAGGTTCGCGCGACTTATGCACAGGTGACAGGTGATTTGCATTAAAACGCAAGGTATGGTATGATACATGGGTGAGTGCGATAACAGGATTACTCTGTAATAATGTTTACAGCACCAAAACAAATATCGCACAGGCCGCCCTCGGGCGGTTTTGTGTTTAAAGTTGACGGTGTTAAGACATTTGAATTAGAAAATGATATCATTTATTTATGAATGAAAGCTTCAACAAGCCTCCCATAAAAAGCGATCTAGAATTAGCTTTTGAGAAAAAACAATTTGATGTGGATTACGCTGGAAAGGAGATATATAAATTGTCGGATAATCCGAATACCTTAATAAGAGAGTTTAACCTCAAAGATTTGGATTTTTTCGACCTAACTCATTCATTAAAAGATCTGAATTCTCCTGAGGGTATTGAGGGAGCTTTGGAATATATACAAAAGTACAAGAACTTTTTATCAGAATTGAGCGAGACATATAATATTCAATTTCCAAAGTTTGATTTTTTTATTGGTACTGATGGCAAAGGAGAACAAAAAATATTTACTAGGGTAGAAAAAATTGAGGGAATTAGTCTGGAGTCTTTGAAGGGGGATTTTAGCAACGCTGATTTAAGTGAAAAAAGTCAGGAAGAAGTTAAATCAAAGATTCAACAATTATGCATTAATTTGACAACATATTACTCAGATAAAATAACAAAAGCTGTTGGTAAAAATGATACATTGGAAACGACCGGACAAGTCTATGTGTATGATTTATTACGACACAGCCAATACGTATATGGTCACGAGTTAAATTCAGATAAATGGGGTCTATACAATATTGACATTGACCCTTATCTAGGTACGTTTTCTGTTTTAGAACCAGGAGGGTTATTAAATGCTTTTTTGGAGTTATGTGCGGCTATACAGTTGTACAAAAAAAGTTTGGACTTGATGTCCAAGAAACAAAAGTATTGCTAGAAAATTTGCAAAAAGTAATATTTGATACCGCTGAAGTTCGATCTTATATTACAAAAAGTGACATAGCGTGGACACACGTTTCTCTTATTGAAAGAATAATGTCTGATTTATAATGGATTTTTATGCACATTCCAGATTGTAGAAGTTTTTTCTATACCATATACTGTAGTTAATGAAAACTGAAATTATAAAATCACTTGCCACAAATTTCGAATCTTTCGCACATAAGAGTGACGAAGGCGTCGAGTTTTGGTTTGCGAGGGATTTGCAGGGATTATTAGAATATGCGAAATGGGAGAATTTTATTGAAGTTATTTCAAAAGCGAAAACAGCTTGTGAAGCCACCGGGCATCAAGTTGCCGATCATTTTCCTGACGTCAGGAAAACGATCAAGATGCCGAAAGGTGCTACGAAAGATATTGAAGACTTGATGCTTACTCGTTATGCCTGCTATCTTATTGCTCAAAACGGTGATCCTCGAAAAGATGCAATTGCTTTTGCACAGAACTACTTCGCCATTCAAACCCGCAAATTCGAAGTACTTGAAAAAAGAATTCAAGAATTTGAACGAGTGAAGGCTCGTCACAAGCTCACTGAGACGGAAAAAGAACTCTCGAGTGTCATATTTCAGCAGACCGGAAGCGACAAAAATTTTGGAATTATTCGCAGTAAAGGTGATAAGGCACTGTTCGGCTATACTACCGAGGATATGAAAAAACGTTTGGGTGTGCCAAAAGGTCGAGCCCTCGCCGACTATCAACCGACCATTTTGCTCAAAGCAAAAGATTTTGCAAGCGAAATTACAATTTTCAAGACCAAAGAAAACAATCTGCGTACAGAACAAAGTATTTCCACCGAGCATATCACAAACAATAAAAATGTTCGCAGGACGCTCGTCAGTCGAGGTATTATCCCCGAAAAACTGCCCGCCGAAGAAGATATCAAAAAAGTTGAGCGAAAACTCAAAAAACCAGAGTTAAAAAGGTTGCAAAAACCAAAAAGTTGAAATGGGTACAGGGATGCTATACTATATATAGTGTTGTTCCCGGACATGATGGGCGGTTCACACTCACAAATGATATTTGTTGGAGCTTCGTCACCGCTCATCATGTTTGGGCACAAAAACTAAACACTATATTTATATGCTTAACAAAAATATTTCATACAACATTCCTGTCACTATTATGAAACAAGGCAAGCGCTTTGTGGCATACTCTCCTGCGTTTGACTTGTCCACTTCCGGAAAATCAAAAAAAGATGTTGAAAAGAAATTTCAAGAAATTGTGGCAATTTTTCTTGAAGAAATCATCGGAATGGGCACGTTGTCTGACGTTTTGTCAGAGCTGGGTTGGACACGAGTTCAGAAGAAATGGAGTCCGCCGAAATTCATCTCATCCTCCTCCGTGGGTATTCGCATTCCCACATTTGCATAATCTCCATGCCTCGCATTGGCTCAATTCACTGGAAAGAATTTGAAAAATTTGTGCTTTTTGTCGGTTGTACATTTCAGAGACAGAAAGGTGACCATCGAATTTACACAAAACCGGGATTGAAACGACCGATAGTTTTCCCGCGTGATACTGCACTACCGGAGTTTATTATTTTGAACAATTTGAGAATACTCGGAGTGAGTAGGGAAGAGTATTTAAACATTATAAAAAAATTATAAATATCATTCAAAAAAATAATTTTGAAAAATTTTTTTCAAAAAAAAGTTATCCACACTTTTGTGCAAAATAAAATTGTATTTACTTTTCATTTGTTCGATAATTAACACAGGTCGGAGCGAAGAAAAATAAATTTCTTTTCAAAAACTTTTTGAAAATATTTTGAAAATTTTTTCGCCTTATATTATTAAAATAATTTCGTCGCGTATGTGTGCAAACAGCATGTGCGTGGCATAACTACAATGGCAGCAAAAAAGAAAGCAAAGAAAGTAGCAAAGAAGAAACGAGCATAGTCTTGTTTCTAGCTAGCTAACTAGAAAGCGAAACTCCGCCGAAATGGCGGGGTTTTGTTTTTTGTGCTATTATTTCGCAGTATGATTTCATTTTTGGAAAAGATTATAGGCAACGAAACTGGTCGGACGCTCAAACGCATTCAACCTCTCGTCGACCAAATAAACGCTCTGGAGAGAGATATTTCGCCATTGTCGGACGCCGAGTTGCGCGCCAAAACGGACGAATTCAAAAAACGTTTGGCGGACGGTGAGACACTCGACCAGATATTGCCGGAAGCTTTTGCGGTGGTGCGCGAAGCGGCCAAACGCACGCGAGGCGAGCGACATTTCGACGTGCAACTTTTGGGCGGTATCATTTTGCACGAAGGTGGTATCGCCGAAATGCGTACCGGAGAAGGCAAGACGCTCGTGGCAACATTGCCGGCGTATCTAAACGCGTTGACCGGCAAAGGTGTGCATATCGTCACTGTCAACGACTACTTGTCGCGACGCGATGCGGTGTGGATGGGGCAGATTTATGATTTGCTCGGCGTGTCCGTCGGCGTGATCAATCACGAAGAATCTTTTTTGTATGATGCGACGCCTGTCGAGAAAGACGCGGAGCGCGACACGGTTGGCTCGTTCAAAGTGGTGACCGAGTTCCTGCGCAACGTTTCGCGACGCGAGGCGTATCAAGCGGACATCACATACGGCACGAACAATGAATTCGGGTTTGATTATTTGCGCGACAACATCGAACAAGATAAACAAAACCTTCGCCAGCGTGAACACAACTACGCTATTGTGGACGAAATCGACTCGATTCTCATCGACGAAGCTCGCACACCGCTCATTATTTCCGCGCCATCAGCCGAGTCGGGTGACATGTATCGCCAGTTCGCCGACATCGCCGGTCGGCTCGAGGAAGGCGAGCATTACACCGTCGACGAAAAATTTAAAACGATATCACTCACCGACTCCGGTATTAGCACGGTGGAGAAGATGCTCGGGATTGAAAACATGTACACCGACAAAGGTATCGCATTCGTTCATCATCTCGAAACGGCGGTGCGAGCTCACGCGTTGTATAAAAAAGACAAGGATTACGTGGTCAAAGATAACGAAATCGTCATCGTCGATGAATTCACCGGACGACTTCAGCCGGGGAGACGCTGGTCGGAGGGTTTGCACCAGGCCATCGAGGCCAAGGAACACGTCACGGTCCAGAAAGAATCCAAAACATTCGCATCCATTACTTTTCAAAATTATTTTCGATTGTACAAAAAACTCTCGGGCATGACCGGAACGGCGGCGACATCGTCGGAAGAATTTCACAAAGTGTACGGGCTGTCCGTCCTGCAAGTGCCGACCAACAAACCGACGGTGCGTAACGATCGCAACGACTTGATTTTCCAAACTGAGGCCGGCAAGTTCAAAGCCATCGCTCGCGAAGTCAAAGCGCGATACGTGAAAGGTCAGCCGGTGCTCATCGGCACGGTTTCGATTCAGAAAAACGAACTCCTGAGCGAATATTTAAAATCGGAAGGCGTACCGCACGAAGTCTTGAACGCAAAAAACCACTCGCGCGAAGGTGAAATCATTGCCCAAGCCGGGAAGAAAAAAGCTGTCACCATCGCTACGAACATGGCGGGACGAGGTGTGGACGTCAAACTCGGCGGTAATCCATCCACACCTGCCGAGCACGAGGAAGTGGTGGCGCAGGGCGGACTGTTTGTGCTCGGTACCGAACGTCATGATGCGCGTCGCATTGACAACCAGCTTCGTGGACGTTCCGGCCGACAGGGCGACCCGGGCGAAACGCAGTTTTTCGTCTCGATGGAAGATCACCTCATGCGCGTGTTCGGCGGCGACGGTATCAAAAACATGATGGGCAAGCTGGGCATGCGCGACGACGAGCCGATTGAAAATCGTTTTATCACCAAGTCCCTCGAAGGCGCGCAGGAACGTATCGAAGGTTTCAATTTTGACGCGCGCAAACACGTGCTCGAGTTTGACGATGTGCTGAATTTCCAGCGCAAGATTTTCTATGCGCGGCGCCGCGACATCTTGGTAGGCGACGACAGCAAGGTCACGGACTATGTTCGCGAGATTTTGCAGACAAACGCACCGACTGCGCCGGAGGGAAGTGAGCCGAGCGATGAGGAAACACGCCAAACCGCTGAGCGCGAAACAATTGAGACAACCGCTGAAAGCGAGCAGTGGTCGTATGACCACAAAATCGCCGACGCCACGCCGGAATACATCGGAGCGTTGCGTCGAACCATTCTCCAAACCATGGATATGTTTTGGATTGATCACCTCGAAGTGATGGACTATATGCGTTCGTCGGTCAATCTCCGCGCGTACGGTCAGCGCGACCCGCTCGTCGAATACAAACGCGAAGGGTTGCGACTGTTCAAAGATATGGAATTTTCAATCGGCCAAGAAATTTTGAAACGCATTCCGATGATTTCAGAAAACATGCTTGTGACGACTGCGCCGGTTAACGTGACCGCGACGTTCGAAGGCGACGGTGTGATGCCAGGTGCCGTGACTCTGGCGGGAAATGGCGGAACACTCAACGTCACAGCCGGTGCACAGGGTTCGCAACCCAGTGTGCCCGCAAATATTCCACCTGCTCCACGTACCGAGTCAGGCGAAAAAATCGGCAGAAATGACGAATGCCCGTGCGGGTCTCATAAAAAGTGGAAAAAATGTGGTGAGCTCAACACCGAGGAACACCAGCGTCTCATGGCGGAGAAATTTACCTCTTGACATTCGTCCATCAATCGTCTATTATTAGTCTATGTTTAAACCACGATATACTATCAGTGCGGCTCTGTTGAGCAATATAAAACGTATCGCCACGTTGACCGAAGAGCTCAACAACAAGCGATTTCCAAAAGTGGTATTGCTTGAAATGCAACGGAGTGCCCGGGCACTTTCGGCGTATTCGTCGACAAGTATCGAAGGAAATCCCTTGCCACTGACTGATGTTAAAAAGATTCTTAAGCATACTCCTTCTCATATTCGAGATACGGAACGAGAAGTGCTCAATTACAATAACGCTTTGGAATATTTGGACACGATTGCAAAATCACGTAAAAATAAAATGAGCATGTCACTAGTTGCTTCAATTCAAAAAATTGTCACTGATGGACTTCTGCCCAAAAATCAATCGGGAAAATTTCGGGTAGAAGCAGTTTTTGTTAATGATCCGAGAACCAAACGTACGGTGTACCTTCCACCAGAAGTTGATGAGGTTGTACCACTTTTGAAAGAATTGGTGGAGTTTGTATTGAAAAACGAACGCATGCTTGATCCGCTTATCGTTGCTGGCATATTTCACAAGCAATTCGTGATCATTCACCCCTTTATTGACGGTAACGGTCGTACCGCACGACTTACATCAAAGGTATTGCTCGCACTTATGGGACTCGACACTTTCAATCTCTTCAGTTTTGAAAACTATTATAACAAAAATGTTACCCGGTATTTTCAGAAGGTTGGATTATTCGGTAATTATTATGATATCAAAGATGCTATAGATTTTACCGAATGGCTCGAGTACTTCACTGATGGTATCGTCGATGAGCTTTTGCGTGTGAAAAAAGAACTGGAAAAAGAATCTCGGATAGTACAACCTCGTATGAGTCCGGAATTGGAAAAACTCGTTGCGTATGTTGTGGAAAATGGAATTGTAAACGAAAAAGAGTATTCAAAATTTACGCAACGTGCCAAGTCCACTCGAGCACTCGATTTAAAATGTCTTGTCGAACAAGGTGTTTTTGAACGACAAGGAAAAGGTAAAAATACGTATTATAAATTGAAAAAGACCGCGGACTAGTTGTATGTGCGTTGTATATGATATACTAAACAGTTATGAAACTGTTTTACTATATTATCTCAATTACCATTGTATTGCTGTTTTTCCTGACTGCAGGTTTATTTGTATATAGTATAAGTGACAATGATAACACTGTTACTTCGGAAACGGCAAATGTCATAGCATCTTCACAGAATCCTGTTTCTCAGGTGAAAAACAAGTTGACCACTACCAATGATCTCGCCTCTGTGTATCCCGATTATGGTAAAAATATTTCAAGCACCTCGGCAGTGTACTATTCTGACACCGCTGGTTTTATAGATGATGCTCCGTATTTTCCCAGAGTAGATATAGATGAAAAAAGCAATCAAGTTGTATTTACAAATTCACACAAAGAAATAGTGCAACGTATTGACATAAAATTACTCAATTTGGAAGATATGTTTGGATTAGGCGATCTTGTGGGGGACACAATACAATATCACATAGGTACCAGTCCTGTAGCGTTGGAAAATCCAAGTGGTATATTTTATTTTTCTGCGGCGAATAGCCGTGATTGTGGTGCAAGTAATTGTCACTATATTTTGTATCGATATAGTATGCATACTAAAAAACTCGACATCTTGAAAGAAGATTTATTTGGAGAAGTGATTGGTTTATATCTTTCTCCCGATTTGCAAAATATAGTCTGGACATCCGAAAGCACTGGCGGAATGTGTTCTGAGAGCATCTCTATGGGAATGGTTCACCTCACGGATCTCACAAAAGAAATAATTTCAGATCCGATGGATCCACACTTGGGTTTTATAACGAATAAGGAAACAAAGTGGGTGGATGATCACACACTGACATTTAGAAACCAGTATGCTACAGAGGACGATTGTCATCGTGGACGTTTCACAGAAATTACCTGGTTGTATGATGTGACAACTGGCGCACTGAAAAAGCTCAAAAGTGAACAAATTCAATCAGATATATAGTGTTTGGCATTTTTACCAAATGTGATATGCTGAACAGTATGAAAAAAGCAATATATATTGTCATCGTATTACTCGTGTTGGCGGGAGTTGTGTATGTTATCGTTGCGCCGGGCAAGCAGGGCGGGCCAAGCAAGCTCGACGCGTTTGCACAGTGCATCAAAGCGAGCGGAGCGACCTTTTACGGAGCGTTCTGGTGTCCGCACTGCGCGGCGCAGAAAGCCGAGTTTGGCACGGCGGTGAAATATTTGCCGTATGTCGAGTGTTCGATGCCCGACGGTCAGACGCAAACACAGGTGTGTATCGACCACAACATCACTACCTATCCGACATGGGTCTTTCCGGTGAACGTTCCGGCGACAGCTACGACGACCGCGACCACGACACTCCTCCGCGTCGAAGGTGTGCAGGAGCTCTCCGACCTCGCGAGGGAGACCGGCTGTACTCTGCCAGCTGACGCACAACAATAGTCAACACACATCGTTCATTTTCATGACCCCGCTCCAAACCAACATCAACCTGATCATCGGCGTCGCCACGCTCATTTCCCACATTGTGTTTGTGGGAGGTGTGGTTGTCATTGCCACTCACGCAAAAACTCGCGCGCACGTGTATCGCTTTGTGCATACGCACATTCTCAATTTGCTTTTCATCGAATCATTGTTTGCACTCGTCGGCTCTCTGGCATACTCGCAACTCATCGGCTTCCCACCGTGCGACCTCTGTTGGATTCAACGCATTTTCATTTACCCGCAAGCACTCATCGCGCTCGTGGCAATGATTAAAAAAGACAAGGCCATCGTCGACTATCTTCTACCGATGTCCATCATCGGCGGTCTTGTGGCGCTCTACCAGTCGTTCATTCAATGGGGCTTTACCATGTCGTCTCTCGGCGGATGTGTGGCAGTCGGCGGTGCGTGCGCCAAAGTGTACGTCGACGTCTACGGCTACATCACCATTCCGTTCATGTCGTTTACCATTTTTATGTATTCGATTGCCGTGATGTTTATCTACTACCAAGCTCGCAAAATGAAAAATCAATAAAATTACCTCATCTGCGTTGTTGCGGTTCAAATTTTGTCGGTCAACGTACCACTAAGTACGTCTCCCTCCAAAATTCTTCCGCGCCTAGCATCTGAGGCAATTTAATTGATTTTTAAATACCATGGAAAATAAAAAAAAAGTCACCATAGTCACGCATAACGGCAATTTTCATCCCGACGATGTGTTTGGTGTGGCGACGTTGTTTTTGGAACTGGGCGATAGTGCGGACATAGAAATAATTCGTACACGCGACAGGAAAATCACTGACGACGCGGACTATGTAGTCGATACCGGTGATATGTACAATTCCGATACAAACAGGTTTGACCATCATCAGAAGGGGAGAGCGGGTGTGCGTGCGAACGGAATTCCATACGCTTCGTTCGGTTTGGTCTGGAAAAAATATGGCGAGCATGTGTGCGGTGGCAAAATCATTGCGGATAAAATTGAACAGTCCGTGGTCGTGCCGATAGACGCGCGCGACAACGGCGTGGACATCAACACGCTCATATATCCGGACATCGCGCCGTATGAAATTCGTAACATCATCTGGGCTTTTCGTACGACATGGAAAGAAGATAAAAATCAGCTTGATGCAAATTTCAGACGCATGGTGGATTTTGCACGCGAGCTGTTACAACGCGAGATTATATATGTGCGTGATGAAATGGAAGGCGAACAGATTGTTTTGGATACGTACAATAAAACGGAAGACAAACGTATGGTGGTACTCGACGGACACTATCCGTTCGATGTGCTCGGCAAGCAAATGCCGGAATGTTTGATCATGGTGTATCCCGACATCACCGACGGCAACTGGTGTCTCGAATGTGTCCGCGATGATTTTCATTCATATGTTTCCAGAATGCTTTTTCCAAAAGAGTGGGCGGGAAAAAATAACAAAGAACTCGAAGATGTGACCGGAGTGCTGGGTGCGATATTTTGTCACCCGACCTCATTTTTTGCAGTTGCTCGCACAAAAGAAACGGCAATCAAAATGGCAGAGATTGCACTTTTATGATATTGTGAGTCTATGTTTATAGACGAACTGACACTCAATATTACGGCGGGGAAAGGTGGCGATGGCATAGTCTCGTGGATGCACGAGAAGGGTATTGACCATGCCGGTCCGGGCGGAGGCGACGGTGGCAGGGGTGGGGACGTGTACCTGAAAGGCGTGCCGGATATCGCTCGACTTTCGGCATATCGCTTTGTCAAAGACTTCGAGGCGGGAAAGGGAGACTCCGGACACCAAGACTGTATGCATGGCAAAGGCGGGGATGACCTGACCATTGAATTGCCGTTTGGCAGTGTGGTGACCAATACGGAAACAGGCGAGAGTACCGAGGTACTGTCTCAAGAGCCGATTTTCTTTTTGAAAGGTGGTAACGGTGGACGAGGCAATGCGTACTTCAAAGGCTCAAAAAATATTCGTCCGAAAGAATTTACGTACGGCAAACCTGGTGAAAGTGGCATATTCTTTATCGAGTTGAAGCTTATCGTTGATATAGGTTTAGTAGGGTTTCCTAATGTTGGTAAATCGAGTCTGCTCAATGAAATCACTAAAGCCAAGGCAAAAGTGGGGAATTATCAATTTACCACACTCGTGCCGAATCTTGGCGAGTTGTACGGGTTTATTATCGCCGATATTCCAGGATTGATAGAGGGGGCGTCCGAAGGGAAGGGACTTGGACACAAATTTCTGCGTCATATTGCCCGCACAAAGATGATTTTGCACTGCATTTCCTGCGAACCGGCTATTTCTGATGCACCGGAAGGCAATCCGGCTGACCCGCAGGAGGCCTACAAAGTCATTCGCAAGGAGCTCGAGGAGTACAGCCCGGAACTAGTCAAGAAGCCGGAGGTCATTCTTCTGACCAAGACTGACCTGGTGGACGAAAAAACTCTCGCCTCGTACGTCAAGCTATTCAAAAAAACTCACGAGCACGTCCTGACCGTCTCCATCGTGGACGACGCATCGGTCAAGAAAATGTCCGACGAGCTGGTCAAAATACTTCGAAATATGTAAGATAAGGTCATGGCAAACTACACCATGACCATCGGGCTCGAAATACACGCCGAGTTGAAAACTCAATCGAAGATGTTTTGCGGGTGCGTAAACTCCGGCGACGAGCGCGAACCGAACGTGCACATCTGTCCCATCTGTATGGGCTACCCGGGCACATTACCCGTGGTGAATACATCCGCTGTCAAAAAAGTTCTGCTTGTCGGTGCCGCTCTCGGCTCGACACTCGCCACAGATTTCACCGAGTGGGATCGCAAAAACTATTTCTATCCCGACATTCCAAAAGGTTATCAAATCAGTCAGTACAAATATCCTCTTGTGTCCGGTGGGAAACTTGCCGGTGTTGAGCTGACACGCATACATCTCGAAGAAGACACCGCGCGTTCGTCGCATGAGACGCCCGGTGTATCGCTTGTGGACTACAACCGCGCCGGAGTTCCACTCATGGAACTTGTCACCGAGCCTGTCATTCATTCGGCGGAACAAGTGATGAAATTTGCGCAGGAGTTGCAACTGCTTTTGCAAACACTCGGCGCGTCGGATGCGAACATGGAGAAAGGTGAAATGCGTGTGGAGGTAAATATTTCGGTGTCAAAAACGGAAACATTCGGTACGAAAGTTGAAGTGAAAAATATAAATTCTTTTCGTGCTGCGGGCAAGGCAGTCGAGTTTGAATTCGCGCGACAGACGGCACTTCTCGAGAGGGGGGAGTCTATAAAACAGGAAACGCGCGGGTGGGATGAAAATAAAAACATCACATTTTCACAGCGCTCAAAAGAGAATGCGCACGACTATCGCTATTTTCCGGAGCCGGATATTCCAAAGTTTGTACTCTCGGAAATTCCGGAATTTTCGCTCGCAAATTTGAAAAAAGAATTGCCGGAATTGCCGTGGGAGAAACGTGCACGATATGCGAGTGAGTGGGGATTGAAAGATGAAGATATTGAGGCGTATGTCGTGAACTCCGAGCTCGGAACGTATTTTGAAGCATGCGTCAGTGCTTTGCAAAAGATCGAAAATGGAAGTATACAAAGTGGTGATGCTGTGAAAATTTTGTCGAACTACATCACATCGGACTTGGTGGGATTTGTAAAAAATTCGACGGAAAGTTTTGCAGAAATCACAGCAAAACTGACACCGCAAAAAATGGCGAAATTGATTGATATGATGCAGGAAGGAACGCTTTCATCGCGCGGTGGGAAAGATATTCTGAAAGTGTTGTGCGAAGTCGGAGGCGAGCCGGAACAGATCGCGGAAAAAAAAGGTTTGATACAAAAAAATGACACGGAAGAATTGAAAAAAATTATCGCGGAAATTATCATGGCAAACCAGACGGTCGTCGCGGAATACAAATCAGGCAAAGAATCCGTACTACAATTTTTCGTCGGACAGGGAATGAAGGCCACGAAGGGAAGTGGCAACCCGGCACTGCTCCAGCAGATTGCTCGAGAACTATTGAAATGAACTAAAAAAGAAGGTAACCTTCCTTTCAGGGAAGGTTACCTTCTTTTTTAGTCGGTGAGGTGGGTGACAATGAGCTTGCGAATAGCCTGCTTGGTGCTCTTGCGCAGGCCGGCATTCGTCTCAATCTCTTGGATGACCTCTTCGAGATCCTCAATCTTGTAAACTCGATAGTTGTTCATCGGGTGACGGTGTGCCTTGAGCTTGCCGTTCTTATCCCAGTTACGTAGCGTGAGCGGTGAGACACCGAGAATCTTTGATGCTTGCTTTATTGTTATGTAGAGTTTTGCCATATTTTATTTGTTAAACTATTATAAACATTACTAAAGATATACTGTTATTATATAATTGATTATGCATGTTATGCAATGATTAGAAAGATAAATCTGTGGATGGGTGACCGTTCTGTGTCTTTTATGTCATGATGTGGGCTCAGCAAGGGAAGTAAAAATAAAAAATGGCTTAAATGCTCACACAATACTCATGTATCGGAATACTCTCTTGGGAGATGAATCTGTACAAAATTTTTTATAATACTTTTACAATGTCGACATGTGTCAAATATTAAAAATTTTTGAAAAATTTTTAATATTTTCACTCAACCCACATTAAATTCTATCACAAAACAAAAAATAAAAGTAAAGTTGATAAAAATAATTCGTAAATTTTTTCTTTAATTTTTTAGAAAAAATGCTCAAAAATTCACATCTCGAGTAACCGAGATGTTGTTATTTATCAACATATTTTACATAAAATGTATTTTTCAAAAAATTGCACATTTTTTAGCACTATTTATCTTTATAAAAATAAATAGTACCAGGTACATATTTCTCTGTTTTCAAGGTCAATTTTTCATGTTTTTATGCAAAAAATACCTCAAATTTTCTTGACATCGTGAGATCAAAGTTTGAGTGAGATAATCAAGACAATCAGACTCCGAATATAACCGGTTCAGGATGTCTGGAGTCGCCCTTGTCTCCCTAGGTGCGCGCTCTACGCCCTCTCAGTGAGGATTATCACGGATAACCGGGGGATTATGAATGTTGAGCCATCTTCTAAAGGACATTTTTATTTGGTTCGTTATCTTGTTGAAAAAAGGATGGGCATCATCCTTTGGTTGGCAAGGATGATGCCCATCCTTTGACGTTCGACCGACGCGTTAAAAAGATCAAAAATTTTTCAA
>CAIXDB010000121.1 GCA_903918125.1 uncultured bacterium
AGCAGTACACCTTTCGCATGTTGAGTACAACACGCTCAAGGTCTTGCGAAGTGATAACATCACTTCTCACCTGCGGAGGACTCGCTTAGGTTCTCGGCCTGAACTTGTCAAGAGCCCCTGTTGCACGGGGTCATTGACAGATCCAAGCTTCAGGCCTGCGAATACTCCGGAAAAGTAATTATGATTTTTAATTTTAATTTTTGTGCTACACTTTTGATATGACATATATAATAGTGGGTTTGGGAAATCCGGGGGAGGAGTACGCGGGGACACGACACAGCACGGGACGGATGCTGGTGGAGTGGCTCGGAAAATCGTACGACGCGGAGTGGAAGACCGACAAAAAACTGAACGCGCAAACCAGCAAGGTAACCCTGGGTACCAGCAAGGTAACCTTACTTCTGCCCGACACCTTTATGAATCTCTCGGGCAAGGCGGTCAAACCGCTTGTCGGGTCGCTCAAAGCGGCGGAGAAACTTTTGGTGGTGTACGACGATCTCGACTTGCCGTTTGGCACGAACAAAATTTCTTTCAACCGCTCGTCCGGCGGACACAAAGGTCTCGAGTCGATTATCAAAGCACTCAAAACGGAAAAATTCGCCCGCATTCGTGTCGGCATTTCGCCAACCACGCCGTCCGGCAAAATTCGCAAACCGCAAGGCGAGGAAAATGTCACAAAAGTTATCCTCGGAAAATTTAAACCGGAGGAACTCGCCGTTCTAAAAAAACTTTCAAAAAAAGTAAACCTCGCCGTCGAAACATTCGTGTCCGGCAACCTCCAAAAAGCGATGAGCGAGTTTAATTGACAGGATTTTGATGCTATGTATACTACTTGGCAGTACGTTCTTATAACATCTGCCCTTTCCGCTTTGATCTCGGCACAATGTGTTTTCGGGGGAGCTGGGGGTAGTAATGGTTAAGCTGGGAACATAAAGTTGTCTAGTTGGGAAGCATCAGCTAGGTCAAAACCAATAATGACCAACGATCTGGTGTACGACTGAGGTCGTCTAGATGATGGGCGCCCGGCAGGCCAATTAACCATCGATTGGGCACGGACGTGTTCTGTGTTCGATCGCATTCATACAAAAAGCTCAGGTTTTCGGACCTGGGCTTTTATACTTCCAAATTTTTTTGTTATCTTTATTCCGCTTTCTTGCTTGAGTCGATGAACGACAGTGTCATCTTCTGTTCCTTGGCGTCGAACAGAGTAATCTTGAACGGATATGACTTGCCGAGTTGTAGCTTGTCGTGCAGTTTTTCGTCCGAGCCGAACTCGCTGATGTGCACGAGCCCCGCGATGCCTTCCTCGATACTTGCAAGTGCGCCGTGTTTGTTGAATTTGATAACCACACCTTCGACGACATCGTCTTTTTTATATTTTTTCTCCGCATCGTTCCACGGATTTTCTTTCAGAGCCTTGATGGAGAGCGAAATCTTGCCGTCCTTAATCTCGATGATTTTGACGCGGACTTTCTCGCCGATGTGGAAGAGAAGTTTCGGATTCTCGACGAGCGCCCAGTCGATTTCAGAAATGTGCACGAGACCTTCGAGACCTTCCTCGAGCTTCACGAACACGCCGAAGTCAACCATGCCGGTGACCGTGCCTTCGAGTTCCTCGCCGATTTCGTATTTGCCGATGATGTGATCTTTATTCTTCTGTTCGGGATTTTTCTCGGAGAAAATCAGCTTGCCTTCTTTGGGAGACGCACCGATGATTGCTACGGAAATTTTCTGGCCGACGAGTTTGCGAAGTTCCTCAAGAATTCGATCCTTATCGCCGTCGGACACGCGCGGATAGTGCTCGGTTTTGAGCTGTGATGCCGGAAGGAAACCGCTGATGCCCTGCCACGAGAGAATGAGACCACCTTTGTTTGCTTCCTGGATAGGCAGTTCGAAAATCTTTTTGTCGCGGATGGCGTCCTCGGCTTCGCTCCAGATGAGCGCCTGTCGAGCTTCTTTCAGCGAAATTTCGATGTAGCCGTCTTTGTTCGACAGAGACACAACTTTGCCGGCGACCATGTCACCGACGTTGATTTTCTTTATGATGTCGCGCGCGTTGATGTATTCGCGACCGTAAATAATACCCGTGCCGATCGGCGGGATGTCAATGTAAACGGCTTGTTTCTCAATGCCGATGACTTTGCCCTCGATGACGTCGTCGATGGATGGGGGAGTGACCGACGCGTCGAGAATTTTCGACATGGCACTTTCCTCTTTTTCTTCTTTCTTTACCTCAACTTCCGCTTCTTTTGTAACTGGATTCATATAGTATATGTGCGGAAGGTGGTCTGAGTTCAAGATTTCTTTTTCGATTGCAAAACGAAATCTTTTCTACACCTTGTTTGTCGGTGGGGAAAACAGATTTAGCACCTTCTGCGATTGATAAATATACCTAGCCAGTATACAGAAATAAGGTTATTTTGCTACTTGACATAATAATATATTATAGTATATCATATATTGCGGGAGGAAAAATGAATATAAATTTCGATGTTCCATTGTTTTTTGTCGTCGGACCGACTGCACT
>CAIXDB010000122.1 GCA_903918125.1 uncultured bacterium
GGACCAGGTGACATACTGGATTACAGAGATAGGCCTAAAGAGTTGGCCACTACTGCTCAGTAATCCCCCGCGCCCAGGCATACGGTAGCCTTAGAGGTTACCGCTATGCTCAGTCTTATCGTCACCCTTATTGTGATTGGGTATCTCGGACATGAGCCTATTCATCGGCTGCGATGAGACCCATCCACCGACTGAAAATCTGACATCCTCTTCCTCCTTTGCCACCTTTCGGAGCCAATCTTCGCTGAATATCATGTCCATGGTTGTCATTGGTGTGAGTTCATCATAGCACCGAAAGCAAAAGGCCACCCGGAAGGATGGCCCTTGCGCTCTGGCTATTGTCCGCGACCTCCTTTGGTTAGGAACCGCCTTCATCAAACAACACAGTCTGAATATGAAATGTTCGCCACTCCGGGGCGCTGTTCGTTGACTCAATCCTGTCGGCCAATACTACCGCCCGGCCTGCCTTATTCGCTGGTGGGTCGGGTCCGCGCCATGCCTGATCGATGCCAATGTTCCGGGCCACGTTGGTTGAGTCCGCGCTCGAAAAGGGGAAGCGGCTGAATATCTCAGGGTCGAGCATACGGAGGCCGTGCAGTTTCGCCAGCGGGAATCCGAACGGGCAAGCCACATCCATAGCTTCCTTCATTCGGTTCCACCATTGCACGGTTCCGATCTGCGCGTACTCCCCGGAGCTGCCAAGAGCAACGCGGGGCCAGTATTCGCAAAGTTGCCGAAGGCGAGGCAGGCTTTCATGCAGATGCCACACCGGAACTCCACACTGAATACCGAGCGGCCAGATGGCGGTGAGAGTGGAGTTTTCTTGCTCGGTCCCGTCGATCACATCCGGTATCAAGGCAAAATCAAAAGATGGATGCTTTGTCTTTAATGTCGGTTCTGTTACTTCCGACATACGTGTTCCAACCAGATTGCCAACATTTACTTCTCGCATGCGGGGATCAGTTTTAAAAAATTTGATTTCCGCATGCCGACCAGCGATAACAAGACCTGTCTCAACTGCCCGAATTTGGTCGGATGACAAAACTCCTGTAAAACAAACACTGTCAAGTTTCTCAGCCAATCTTTCTGCTTCAAGCAGTCCTGTAGGGTTAAGACGAAGGTTAAATGCCTGAGCAGTAAACAACCCTCTCTTATTCCATTCCACTTCGGTATGACGAACTAAATACAAATTCATTTTCGATATACTCCTGCATCATAGGTATCATAAAATCCCTAATTAGTCAATCACAAAAAAGGCACTCTTGAGAGAAACTCTTTGTTTTTAAAACAATTCTGAATGAGTGCCAAAGTTATATAATAAGAGAGTTTTTGTGACTGTGTCTATTTTATACATCAATAACAAATCACCTTGAATGTGACACTCTCTGTATTCTTGTAATGAGCCGTGCAGTTGGTGATCTCGTCGTCCAATATCCAATACTTTTTCATCTTTGATTTGGTTTATAATTTTTTGTAACAATACCTGATTAAACGCACCTGATTTTGAATACCGCGTGATTGATTTCACAAACTTTTTTGAAGCACTGATCTTAAGCATGTTTTAGAATATCACCGAATAATTCTTCCGCTGAATCGTATCGCTTTCCATGCTTTTGCAGATATTCCGTTTCTTTTAGAATCGCCTTTTCTTGCGCAGGCGTAAAACCGTTCATTGTGCGAATTTCAAAGGGAATCGATTTTGATGCAATGACTTGATGAAGAAAAATTTTTACACCGGAAGATATATCGAGACCTAAGTCTTTGAATGTTTTGTCTGCTTTTTGTTTTATTTTTTTGTCCACTCGCACTTGTATTGTTGTATTCATGATGCATCTAGTTTATTACAATGTACGTACAATGTCAATCACTTTTAGGGCATGAAAAAAGCCCTGCTTTTGGGCTTTTTTCGAGATTTTGAAAATTAGATTTTCAAATCCGCCATCGCTTCGTCCACCGTCTTCGTCGCGGACTGTTTGGCGACATCTTTCATTCCGCCGACCGGCTCGTTGATTTTTAGATTTACTCGAGCGTTGTTTTTCATACCGACAACGCGCAACAGGGTGCGAATTGCCTTTGCGGTATTGCCTTCGCGACCGATGATTTTACCCATATCGGCTTGATTGACATCGAGTGTCATGAGCACGCCCATTTCGTCGACAGTACGAGTAATTTTCACGTCAGCTGGAAACTCAACCAATGCTTTAATCACATAATCCAAAAATTGTGCGTCTTGTTCCATATCTTTCATGCTTAAAATAATAATCAAACCGGCACTATATAATAGTAGCGGGAAATAAATGCCTAGTCAACAAGAACGGCTTAATTAAATCTCTTTCTCGGTCACACGTCTTTCGGAGCACGCGTAAATTTCCCGAGAGAAATTTCGCTCACTCTCGCACCGTCGTGCTCCGAGAGTCTCCGAAATCTGTGTGACACTCAACGAGATTTTAATTAAGCTACTGCTTCCGCAACTTCCGTAGTTTCAACGACAGGTGTTGCCACAGCCGGAGCTTCAGTGACTTCCGCTTTGATTGCCTGCTTTTTCGGCAATGTGTTGATTTTCTTGCCGGTAATGACTTTTCGCGTCACGAGCAAATTGTGCACCGTGTCTGTTACCTGCGCACCCTGACCGATCCAGTACGTAATTCTATCGTTTTTGAATTCCGCTTTCTCTGCAGCTCGTGCGTCAAAGTTGCCGAGAATTTCCTGGAAACGTCCGCTCTTTGTGGAATTTTTCGAGTCCGTCAAAACCAATCGAAACACCGGCTGATGCACTCGTCCCACGCGTTGTAATCGTATTTTTAACATGTGCGCATCATAGCAGAAAGGTTAAATTTTGGCAATATGCTTTTCGAGCGCTTCAATCTCGTCGCGTAAAAGCGCCGCGGTTTCAAAGTCGAGGATTTTTACGGCGGCATTCATCTGTTTTTCTTTTTGCTTGATAAGTTTCGACGGATCTTTCGCGAACATTTTCTCATCAAACTGCACAAGCGTCTCCACCGTTTTCTGATGTTCGCTTTTCATCTGGTCGGTGATGTCCTGGATTTTCTTTATAATCGTCTTTGGTGTGATGCCGTGTTTCGCATTGTACGCAACTTGTATCGCCCGACGGCGCGAGGTTTCGTCCATCGCCCGCTTCATCGAGCCGGTCACTGTGTCCGCATACAAAATCACTCGCCCGAGCACGTTACGCGCGGCACGTCCGATGATTTGAATGAGCGAGGTGTCGGAACGCAAGAAACCTTCCTTGTCCGCGTCGAGAATACCGATGAGCGTCACTTCCGGCAAGTCCAAGCCTTCGCGCAACAAATTCACACCGACAAGCACGTCAAACTTTCCGCGACGAAACTCGGTCAGTATCTCGATGCGCTCGATGGTTTTGATGTCGCTGTGCAAATACTCAGCCTTGATGCCTTTCTCTTTCAAATACTCGCTCAAATCCTCCGCCATTTTTTTGGTCAATGTCGTGGCAATAACTCGCCCGCCGGCTTTGATATCTTTCTGTGCTTCGGCGATAAAATCAAAAATTTGTCCTTTGTAATTTCCTTTTTCGACAACCGGCCGCACTTCCACTTCGGGATCAACCAAACCGGTCGGACGAATGACTTGCTCGACAACCTGTTCCGAGTGTTCGCGCTCAAAATCACCCGGCGTTGCCGACGTATATATAGTCTGTCCCACGCGCTCCTCAAACTCCGCAAACTTGAGCGGACGATTGTCGCGCGCGGACGGCAGCCGAAAGCCGAACTCGATGAGCGTGTCCTTGCGGGCCTTGTCGCCGGCGTACATTCCGCCGATTTGCGGAACGGCAACGTGTGACTCGTCGATGATGGTCAAGAAATCCGCTGTGCCGTCTGCCTTATGCGGGAAATATGACAGCAATGTGTCCAGTGCTTCGCCCGGCATTTTAAGAGAAAAATGTCGCGAGTAATTTTCGATACCCGAGCAGTACCCGACTTCGCGAATCATCGCCAAGTCATACATTGTGCGTCGTTTCAATCGCTCGGTTTCGAGTAGCTTTCCTTCCGCTTCGAGCACTTTCAGCTGTGCACCGAGCTCGGCCTTGATCGATTTGAACGCTTGCGCACTCGCTTCCGGAGAAGAAATGAAATGCTTGGTGGGGAAGAGGAAAAAATAATCAACTTCTCCGATGATGGCTCTTGTAATCGGATCAATTTTTAAAATTTCTTTTATAACATTACCGTCTCCTTTTGGTGCAATCTCGGCAGAGGACGCACTCAACGACTCGGCAACATCGGGAGCGGGACGCTGAATTTCGATACGATAAATAACTTTCTCCGACACGGGCATGATTTCGATCATGTTACCGATGGCGCGAAACATGCCCGGCTCGAGGTCGGCCGTGGTACGCTCGAAGTGAATGGTGATGAGCTTGCGCACAAACTCGGCGCGCGAAATTTCCGCACCGCGCGTGATTTTTAAATTGACTTTTTCATATTCAACC
>CAIXDB010000123.1 GCA_903918125.1 uncultured bacterium
CAGAACCATGTGCACTTTTTGCTCGTTGTCGGTGAGGATTTTATAAAAGAAAAAGAAGATACGGAGTTCAAGCATCGCTGGCACGTGGACCGCGACATGTCCAAGAAAATCGACGCGTCGCTCCGCACGCTCTACTCGACACTTTCCGACGACGAAATTCTGTTTGAGTCCGACATGGTTGCGCGCTTTCTCGAACACGTGAAAGATGTGAACGACAAATACAAAAACGAGGAAATAGCAAAACGCTGGCTCGCACTTTCAAAACTCATCGACCGCAACCCGCTCGGTGAATGGGGTAAGTCAAACTCATCCAACATTCACGCCAAAGGCATGCGCGACTACGCCTTTCTCGTCATCCGCCGACACGGCTCACCGATACATTTCCGCGAAGTCGCCAAGCTCATCACCGAACTCTTCAAGAAAAAAGCGCACGTCGCCACGACGCACAACGAACTCATCAAAGATCCGCGTTTCGTGCTCGTCGGTCGCGGTTTGTATGCGCTGAAGGAATGGGGCTACATGGCGGGCGTGGTTAAAGACGTCATCCGCGGAGTGATCGAGAAAAATGGCCCGATGCTCAAGGAAGATATCATCAAAAAAGTCTTGAAGGAGCGATACGTCAAGGAAAACACCATCATGGTCAATCTCCAAAACCCGAAACTGTTCAAGAAAATGAAAGACGGACGATACACGATAGCCTAAGGGAGCGAAGCGAACACTTATACCTGAAGTACTCTTCAGGTGAAATACGAAAAAACCGCCGAAAGGTGGTTTTTTTGTATTTGATTAGTTATACTTATTTCATGTTCAATGCATTCATCGCTTTGTATAATTATCCGCTCATACATTCTTCACTCGTTTTTATCGGTGACACGTGGTTCGTCTGGTTGCCGTTCATTCTCATCGTGGCGTTGTGGGACGTGTGGGTGCAATGGCGACGAGCGATTTATCGCGCTAAACAAACATACGTTTTGCTTGAAATTAAGCTACCGAGAGAAATTTTGAAATCACCTCGGGCTGCTGAATTTTTTATTGCCGGAATGTCTAAAAGAGACTACGAACGAAACTGGCACGAAATATTTTGGAAGGGTCAAACTCGACAAGATTATTCTCTAGAGATTGCTTCCATTGATGGAGCAGTGCATTTTTTTATCTATACACGTAAAGAGCAACAAAGTATTATCGAAGCCAATTTGTATTCTCAATATCCAGGCATTGAAGTGTTTGAAGTACCCGACTACACATTACCAGTGACGTATGACCCGGCTGTGAGCGGTTTGTCGGCATGGGAATTCGATCTTGTGAAACCTGACGCATATCCCATTAAAACATATATTGACTATGGTATGGAAAAGGATCCGAAAGAAGAATATAAAATAGACCCACTCACACCACTCATCGAATTCATGGGTTCTCTCGGTCGTGGACATCAGGCGTGGTTTCAAATTATTCTTCGTGCTCATAATGCAGAAGACAAAGATCCAGTCACCGGTGAAAAAGTTGATTTGAAATGGAAAGATGCTGCTCAAAAAGAAATTGATGCTATTTTGAAGAAAGCGAAAGGTGAGGAGGGACCTGATGGTAAAATTCTTCCCGGAACAGGACGATTCCTTAACGACATTGAAACGGAAACCATTAAAGCACTGGGACGAAGTGTAGGTAAACCAGGATTTGATGTTGGTATGCGTATCATTTATACCGCGCCAAAGGATATTTTTGTTGGAGGCAACATTGGCGGAATGATTGGCGGGATTGTTCATTTTAATTCTCATCTGAATGGGTTTAAGCCGGCGCGTGGTTCGAGTGACATTATTCCATTTTTTAATAAATATTTCGGACTATCAATTCCACGAAGTCCAAAGAAAAGAAATCTTGAGCGCCAGGACATGCTCGCCGCACTTCTTGCAGTAAAGC
>CAIXDB010000124.1 GCA_903918125.1 uncultured bacterium
CTCGATATAGAGAACAAGCGGGTCGAATTAAAAAAGCAATTAAAGGAAATTGAGTTGAAAGGTGCTGTTGCCGAATCTACTATCGAACAGATCAAAAATGTCTTTTTAGATGGCAACCAAGCCTCAGAAAAATATTTGACGTTGGATGAGTACGAAAAGAGAAAAATGCTAGAACAGTTACTCTCGAACGCAACATTCAAAAAGAAATCTGTGGCTCAGTATCTATTCAAAAACCAATTTCAGATACTGGCAATCACCCCTAAAAACAGTGATTTGCCGAGACTGCTGCCCGACATGGACTCGAACCACGATACCCAGGACCAAAACCTGGTGTCCTACCATTAGACGATCGGGCAAAATTGTTTCAAACACCCTCCATACTACACTTTTCCCTATTATTTTCCAGTTTCGTGACTGGTTTCGCTCACGATGGAGATGAGGGCGAGTTCGAGGGGTAGCGACGGAATGTACGCTCCGCGGAGGGATTCGTAGGCGGTGAGGAGTGTGACGAGGGTGCCGGACGAGAGCACGGAGGTTTTTGCGAGGGTTTCGACGAACGTGAATTCGCTCGCTGAGAGTTCATCTTTCACCAGTGATGCTGCCCCACTCTGTACGAGGAGCACTGCGCGGGCGGTGTGAAGGACGAGTTTCAGAAACACAGACATGTCAATGTTTTGCGAGACGGCTTTTTTCACTGCGCCGAGACCGAGATGAAGGTCGCGCACGGCGATAGCGGAAATCACGTCGTGCACGAGTGAGATTGCCGGCGCACCGGTAACCAAGCGCACTTCGTCTTCGCTGATGGTCATGCGACCACTGCTCGCCTGCGGCGGTTGCCTTTCGCCTTTCGAATACGACAGAATTTTCTGCACAATGCCGAGCGTGTCGCGGAATGACCCGTCGCCGAGCACCGCCACAAGTTCCGCGGACGCATCGTCGATGGCGTATCCCTCCTTTTTCGCCACATTCATGACAACTTTTTTCAACACGTCGTGACTCGGCTTTTTGAATGTGTAGACTTCGCATCTCGACAAAATAGTCTCCGGAATTTTGTGCGTCTCGGTCGTGGCGAGAATGAACACGACATGTGCCGGCGGTTCCTCCAAGGTTTTTAGAAATGCGTTCGCCGCGGACTTCGAGAGCATGTGCACTTCGTCGAGAATGTAGACTTTATATTTCGACTCAAACGGCAACGTAAACACCGACTCGTTCAACATGCGAATGTCCTCGACGGATGTGTTCGATGCGGCGTCGATTTCGTAGATGTCGTTCGCGCTCGTGCCAATCGCCTCGGCGAAAATTCGCGCCACGGATGTCTTGCCCGTACCGCGCGTGCCGGAAAAAAGATATGCGTGTGCAATGTCGCCGGACGCCACCTCGGACTCGAGCACTTTGACCACGTGTTCCTGACCGATAACATCGGAAAATTTGTGTGGACGGTATTTGCGATAGAGTACTTCGGACATGAAAATAGTATAGCTTATTTTTGACTTTTTGTATAAAAATAAAAGCGGTGCATGCTCTCCGGAGAAGTTGGAGAATATGCACCGCAGCGGGGGCTCGAAGAGAAGGTGTGGCAGTGTACCGACTGTGCTAAGAGTGGAACCGCGACCCTCTCAGGGAGGGACAGGTGCGATCCTGTATCCGTTATTACTATACCCTATCCTCAATTTTTTGCAACAAAAAACCACCAATATGGTGGGCTACAATGTACAATGTGTTTGTGCCAGCTCGCAGGCCATGTTACTGCGAGCTGGCACAGAGATCTGCGTGTTGTGAGGCAACAGTAGGACCGGTTGTGAGACCATGCCCTGATCTCGGGGAGGTCAGTCCAAAAGAACCAACCTTTTGTACTATAGCATGTTAGTAAAAGTGAGTCAATGGTTTGGGTTTTCCAGATAATCAGCAACAACATCTTCAACTTCGTTCGCGTTTTTTGCATCCATCAGGCGCAGACGCAGTTCTTTCGCTCCGTCCCACCCGCTGACGTACGCTTTGAAATGTTTTTTCATAATGGCAAAACTTTTGTGGGGCAGAAGTTCTGAAAAAAGTTTGGTGTGCTCGATGAGTACGCGAAGTTTTTCTGAGATTAAGGGTTTCGTGTCAAAGACCGTCTTTGACGATTTCTTTAGTTGATCAAGGACGGTCTTTGACACTTGTGATACTTCGGAAAACAACCACGGGTTGCCGAAAATTGCGCGACCGAGCATCACACCGTCGGCGCCTGTTTCGAGAGCTTTCTTGCGTGCATCGACAATATCCACCACATCCCCATTGCCGAAAATCAGCGTCTCGCTTCCCTTTCCGCCGACACCATCTCCCGATAACTTTTTCTCGCGTCGCTCATTGCGAATCTCCACTGCGCGTCGGACATGTTCCCATCGCGCCGGCACGTCGGACATTTCTTTGCGCGTGCGCGCGTGCATCGTGATGACCGCAGGTTCCGCATCGAGCAACGCAGGTAACCACGTTTCAAGCTCATTTTTATTGTATCCGATGCGGGTCTTTACCGACACGGGAATTTCGCGTCCCGCATCTTTCACTCCTTCCTTCGCAGCAAGAATCAGTTCTTGCGCCAACTTCGGATTTTTCATGAGCGACGCTCCCCCACCTTGTTTCTCGACACTTTTGTCCGGACAGCCCATGTTGATATCCACGCCGTCAAAGCCGAGCTCCACCGCGAGCGCCGCCGCTTTTCGCATCATGTCGGGTGAGCCGGTGAAAAACTGCGCCACGATCGGTCGCTCGCTTTCATCATACGCCAAATCTTTTATCAACGCATCGCGTCCGCCGAGAAAAAGCCCATCCGCCGAAACGAACTCCGTCCACATCACATCCGGCTTGCCGTACTTTGCAATGATGCGTCGAAAGGCCGGGTCCGTCACATCCGCCATCGGCGCAAGCACCAGTATCGGCTCGGCACTTTTTTCTTTTTTTAATTTCCGCCAAAAATTCATCACCACAATCTACCATGTAAAACGAGAATTC
>CAIXDB010000125.1 GCA_903918125.1 uncultured bacterium
AGAACTGCAAACTTCCCCTGAGGTAAATCGAGCCGTTGTGCGAGAGGAGCGCCACACTGGAGAAAAAATGCCTAACGATCCGGCAGAGCGTATTGAGGCTTACATGGATCGCTTGGAGAACGTTTTTCTTAATCCTGACGAAAAGAAACGCGAGCGCAATCTCGAAATGTTCCGCGACAAAATTTACGATGCCTTCATTATTAAGAAGGAGAATTTTCCTGAATCATATTTTGAATTACAGAAACGCATCGCCCGCGAACGTGGACAGGCGGTAGAAGAAATACCAGAAAATGTTCGTGAACAAATGATGGATGTCGCCATTGAAGATCAGCGAGCCTCGCTTGATGCGTGGATGGAGTATCTCGCTTCAGACGATGCTATGTATCCGGCGTGGTTTAAGTATTTTGTCTGGAAAAATATCACTAAGCTTTCTCAGTTCGACAAGGAGCGTGGCGAATTCAAAAAGCGCACCGACAGCACGGTCGCACCATATCCCGATATCTATCGTGAACCACTCGCACAAATTGCTGACATCTATCTCAAAGTAAAAGAAGACAATAAGAATCTCAGAGAGCCAGAAATACAAGAGGCTTTCTCTAAGAAATTTCCCACTCTCTACGCCGAACTCATTTCTAAATCTCTCGCTGCCTCGATGGAGAACCGCGAGGAAGTCAAAGGTGAATGGAAAAAATATCAGCAAGGCAAAAACGGTGATGCTGAAAAATTATTTGAGTCTCTCGAAGGTAAAGGAACTGGTTGGTGCACTGCGGGTAAATCCACAGCAGAAACACAAATCGAAAATGGTGACTTTTATGTCTACTACACAAACGATTCAAACGCCGAGCCGACCCAGCCTCGTCTTGCTATTCGCATGGAGGGTGACAGCAGAATCGGCGAAGTGAGAGGCATTTTGCCGCACCAAGGAGTTGAACCAATCATGCAGGAAGCACTTGATGCAAAACTCCAAGAATTCGGCGGCGAAGCGGATGCATATCGCAAAAAGAGTAACGATATGAAAATATTGACTGCTCTTGATCAGAAACACGAGCAGGAACAACCGTTTACGAAAGACGATCTTGTATTTCTCTACGAAATCAATTCATCGATCGAAAGCTTCGGTTATCAGACAGATCCACGCATTGCCGAGCTTCGCCATGGACGAAATACCGAGGAAGACATGCTCGTCATCTTTGACTGCACTAAAGAAGAGATTGCCCACGTACCAAGCCAGATCACAAAAGACACCAAAGCCTATGTCGGCCAGCTTGAGCCAGGCATCTTCCAGAAATTGCCGGAAGGTCTTGAGCATGTTTACACATCATTCCCTGACAAGAAAATCCGCAGAGAAAATATCGAGATCGGAGGTAAGACTGCCGAACAATTAATGGCAGAAATGGAAGCGGCTCATATCAATATTTCCGATTACGCAAAATCAATGATGAAAAACCGTGACTTTGTTCCGGGTAAAAATCGCGAGGAAGCTACCCTCATCCGTCTTACGGTCGGAGACCTCGGCTTCAAAACAAGTGCTACCATTGACCAAATTTATGAACGAGCGCAAACGCTCGGTCTAGAATTGTGCCCTCCTGAT
>CAIXDB010000126.1 GCA_903918125.1 uncultured bacterium
ACCCGCCGATTTATACCCGCGCACTAACCGCTATAATGATCAAAAAGCGTCAAGAAGAATTTCAACACCTGCCTGCTCTCGACTTGCGCGTTGTCGAAAAAGAAGACGCTATCAGAGTCGGTGAAATGAAAGTTAAATTCTTTTCGGTGACTCACACTATTCCCGACTCGATGGGTATTATCATTGAAACACCTTATGGCGCAGTTGTAACCCCTGGTGACATCAAACTCGACCACGACGACGGTATTCCGACACCAGCCGAGGAAAAAGAATACTCGCGCTTTGCCAAAGAAAAAGTCCTGCTTTTGATGATGGACTCGACCAACGTCGACAACCCGGGTTTTTCCACACCAGAAAGAGTTGTTGGTAAAAACTTGGAGGAAATTATCAAAAATACTCACGGCCGTTTGATCATCGGAACATTTGCCTCCCAACTCGAGCGTGTTATCAAAATCATCGAAGCTGCCGAAAAGTTTGGTAAAAAAGTTGTCCTAGAAGGTCGCAGTATGAAAAACAACATCGACATTGCCATTGCCACCGGAATGCTCAAAATCAAAAAAGAAACTATTGTCAGTGGTGAGCAGATGGAAAACTATCCACCAGATAGATTGATCGTTTTGGCTACCGGCGCGCAAGGCGACGAGTTCGCTGCGCTAATGCGTATGAGCAACAAGACTCACAAATATTTCCGCATCACTCCACGAGACACAGTTCTGCTTTCATCTTCTATTATTCCCGGCAACGAAAAAGCTGTGCAAAAACTAAAAGACAATCTGGCTCGACAAGGAGCAAAGATTATTCACTACCGCACATCCGACGTCTACATCCACTCAACCGGTCACGGCAACCGCGGTGAGCTAGAATGGATCCACAAAAAAATAAATCCAAAATTCTTTATGCCAATGCACGGTTCGCACTATATGCTTCGTGTTCACGAAGAGTTGGCAAAGTCGCTAGGTATGCCACCAGAAAATGTAATCGTGCCAGACAACTCGGCTATTTTGGAAATCCAAGACCAGGGCAAAAAATTTGTTCGCCTAAAAGAGTCAGCGCCAAGCGGAATGATGATGGTGGATGGTTTCGCTATCGGTGATGTTTCCGAACTTGTTATCCGCGATCGCAAAATGCTGGCTCAAGACGGTATGTTTGTCATCATTGCTTCGATCAACACCAAAACCGGCAAACTGAAAAAATCGCCCGACATTATTTCTCGCGGTTTCGTTTACCTGCGTGAGTCGCAAGACCTCTTGTCGCAAGCTAGGATGATCATCAAAAACACCGTCGAAGAAACAACACAAGGAATGAACCCGATCAACTTTGATTTCGTTAAAACCTCGGTTTCAGACCAAATCAGCCGTTTCCTTTTCCAAAAAACCGCTAAACGACCAATCGTCATCCCAGTAATTCTCGGAGTCTAAAAAAACACTTAACAAGCCTCAACCAAGCCACCTAGTAACACCCAGTGTTACTAGGTGGCTTTAGTTATAGGTAATTTAACAAAAACTTGCATTTTATATTATATGTGATATAATATTATGGGATAAGGAGCTCCTTCACAATGAATCTGATAAAGCGTTTTAACGATTGGCGGCACAACCCGTTACAAAAGGTTGTTGCTTTGGTTCCTCAACTTCAGCGGCTGCGTGACACTCTGGTCACCAATGACGCTCGGCCTCTCTACGGCATCGTGCAGTTCTTCAACGAAGTATCAGCATGGCACGACCGTTCGGATGAAATCGGCCAAATCATCGTGGCCTTGCAGGAAGTCAACTACGGCCAGTATGCGGAACTCATTCAGCACTTGGAGACACTGCGTAAGCACTTCTGCAATGCTGGTCGAGACCGTTATGGCTGGAATCGTACCGAAAAGGGCGAGACTGTGACCGCCGACAAGGTTTTCCTCGGCAACATCTACGGACTCTTCACCCATCCCGTTTCCTACTGGCAACAGACCAAGGACGAACCGAAGGGTCAGTGGAATGGCGGAACGTGGGCTGGTTGCTCCGCCGTCGACGGCAAGAACTCTTACGACGTTGTTTCCGAGCAGGCCCGCGGCTTCATGACGTCTCATGTCAGATCAATGGTCGCTCTTGTCAACTGGATCAGCCAGAACGCAAAAGCGTCCAAGGCAGCCTAACCAAGATTCACTCCGCTCCGCACTATTGAAAGATGGTGCGGGGCTTTTTTCGTGGAAAAATAAATCACAAATAAAACTGGTTTATTGTATTTCGAGAAAGGCCTTTCGCAGGAGCTTAGAAAATTAGTGAGGTATTCCGAACATAATTTTCTTGAGCGACGAGAAGTTCGCT
>CAIXDB010000127.1 GCA_903918125.1 uncultured bacterium
CAAAATCCAGTCTATATTTTTGAATATGTTTTTGAGGTAGGAAGTCATTTAAAGAATTCGGTACAACACTATCACCACGCTCGGTTTTTTGACGCACAGAGACGAGCTGATTGTGTTGTAGATGGCGGACAAGTCGGACTTGGTCGGCGCGAAAAAATAATACGAATCGTTCGGCACAAGGGACTGCAAAAAACTGGTGTCGACACTTTTGCCGAGACCGATGGTGTAAAGGGCTGTGCCGCTCGCTTCCAAATTGCCGGCCACAGACTGCGCGTAGACGCTCGGATAAGCGCTGTTCCCCACAGAGGTCGGTTCGTTCGGCACGCCGTCGGTCAGCAGGATGATGATTTTTTTGTTGTTATCGGTTGCAGTGTCAAGCTGCGTCTCGGCGCTCAAAAGTCCATCGCCAATGTCCGTTTGTTCGGATGTTGTTCCAAGAGATAGAGCATCAATTGACGAAACAGCTTTACTCAAATCGCCGGAAAGTAAACTCTCCACTGTGGCCGTGTCGCCAAAGGAAACAACCGCCACATTGTCGCCGGTCTGCAAAGTATTCACAAAATCTTCGGCGGTTTGTTTGACTGTGCTAAAAGGCTCCGGCGGACTTGCTTGTTCGCTGCGCATGCTGCCGGAACGGTCCAGAGCCAGTGCGACGTCAACCGGAGACTGGCAGGATTGCACACCGAGTGAAAAAGGTTGCGGCCAGGTGAAAACAAAATCCTGAGATGTTTTTTGGGGCATCGGGTCGGTGAATGTCCGCGAAACGGCAATGGCATTTTGATTGCTGTCCAAAACCAAAACAGAGAGTTCCAAACCATTTGCAATACTCTGATCCGAGTTGTTTGTGACGGTGCCTGTCACCCGCGGCGTGGTTGTGGTGGACTGCAAGGGAGAGTATGTCACGGAAATGCTTGGATCGGTCGTGGTGTCTTTTTGCCACGGCGCAAAGTCGGTAAATTCAAAATCAACCCGTTTCGGAATTTTGTTTTGAATCGTCAGGTCCGGCTCAAAAATTATAAACTTTTGATTTTTCGGTATGAAAGTCGTGCCGGTCCGCTCGGCAATCAAAATATTGTTGGCGTCATATACTTTGAAATCATATGCCACCTGCGGATTTTTGGAATCAATGTTCGGATTTTCAATGTAAGCGGCCAAATTGTAGACATCGCCGAGCACATTGAAAGCCTTGGCCCAGTAAACAATAGGCGGGAGCGTCTGGTTGCTGCAAAGCGTGGTGCAGCTGCCGCCGCAGTCCACGCCGGTCTCGTCGCCATTTTGTACACCGTCCGAACAGCTCGGCGCGCGGTAGAAAAAATGAAAAAATAAAAGCGAGGCAATAATCGCCAGCGCGAGCACAAACCCGCCGCCATACAAAATCCTTCTTTTTGCCGACCACGCGGAGATCATAGTGAATTTATTATACCATGATTTTGAATTTCCAAAATTTCTTTCTCCCCAATTCCCTCGAAGGGCACGCGTAAATTTTCTGCTGAAAATTTCGCTCACTCTCGCGCCGTCGCGCTCCGAGAGTCCCTTCTCGGAAATTGGGTCAACAAAATTTTTGGAATTCAAAATGTGTCTAAGCTCAGATACATCTTGCACTCTCTAGGTTCCTAGAGATATGCGCATTTTCAACAAATTTCGCGGCACAAAAGGATTCATTTCAACATGGGAGCGTGTGATACGCTTTCGGTATATGATTACCGAACAAGCAAAAGAAAGATGCCGGATATTGGCATTCTGGGAAAAGCATGGAGACGATGCGACCAAGGAAGCTTTCAAAGTTTCTCGTCGAACACTTTTTAATTGGCAAGCGGCACTGTCAAAAGGTGGTGGCAAATTGGAATCACTCAATCCGGTCAAACGAATACCAAAAAACAAAAGAAAGCGAGTGTGGGACAGCCGTACACTCGATGAGCTGAGACGAATCAGAGAGATACACAAAAACCTTGGAAAGGAAAAAGTACATCCTCTGCTCAAGCAATACACTGACAAACTCGGCCTCCCTTGTCCTTCCGTCGCAACCATCGGTCGGCTGATTGCCGACCTCGGAGGACTTCGCATCTGTCCGCAGAAAATCGGAAGCAAAGGAAAAATCATCAAAATCAAAAGAAACAAAGTCCTGCGAAAACCAAAGGATTTCAGAGCGATGTATCCAGGTCACTGCATTGCCCTCGACACCATCGAGAAACAGAGAAACGGTCAACGAATGTACATTTTGGTGGCGGAAGATTTGTACTCACGAACAGGTTTTGCTTTGGCCACACGGTCACACTCTTCAAAAACGATGGCTCACTTTCTGTATCTCGTCTCGCAACTGTTTCCGTACCAAATCAAACATGTGCTGACCGACAACGGCTCTGAATTCAAAAAATATTTCAATCAACTCTGCGCCAGAAAAAACTTTACTCACTTCCATACATACCCGCGGACTCCAAAAATGAATTCACACTGCGAACGACTGAACCGCACTTTGCAGGAAGAATTCATCGACTACCACCTGAACCTGCTTTTTGACGATATTACCAATTTCAACACCTTGTTCCAAGAATATTTGGAGTTCTACAACACCGAGAGAGTCCACTTTGCTTTCCGCAACAAGCGGACACCGCTGCAAGTTGTGATACAATCGGACCATTACCAAGCTAATCTGCCGAAGGAGTGCAAAGATGGGTGGGCGCATACAAAATGTTGACAAAATTTTGCAAAGGAGTTATCTTATAGCGGGAGGAAAGCCATGGAAAAAACGATTGTTAATGGTTTTATTATCAGGTCAAAAAATCCTGTCGGTCGAGAATTTGATATTGATGGTGATGATGTGGATGAAGAAATTTCCACGAAAATCACGGTCCTTGAAATAGGGCTCGGTAGAAAACATAAATCCTTGGTGATAATTCCGGAGCATTCGGTCCATTCATATGGAATCCGCTTCGGAATGGTTACGGCATTGCATTGCAAAGTAACATTTTAGTTTGTATCGGAGCTCAACAGCTCCGATTTCTTTTTGATTTTTTTATAAAATGGAGTAAAATGCGATTATGAGTGGACATAACAAATGGTCAAAAATTAAGAGACAAAAGGAGAAAACTGACGGACAAAAGTCCAAGATTTTCGGCAAGATGGTTAAGTTGATTACAACCGAGGCGCGCAAGGCCAACGGCAATTTGAAATCGCCCGGACTGCAAAATGCCATTGAAAAAGCCAAAGCGGTTAATGTGCCGAGC
>CAIXDB010000128.1 GCA_903918125.1 uncultured bacterium
ATCGTGCCACAGTTGGCTCGATCATATGGTGTTTTCTTTACTGAAGACGAGGTTCGTGGACGAAAAGTCTTTGGTGCCAAAATTATTCCAGCTCGCGGAGCTTGGATTGAAATCGAGTCAGACGCTGATGGACTATTATATGTGCGTATTGACCGCAAGCGAAAGTTTTTTGCTACAGAGCTTTTGCGTGTTTTGGGCGCGGAGAAAGATGCAGACATTTTAGAGCTTTTCAAAGGTGATCCACTGGCTAAAACGGCAATAGAGAAAACTCTAGCCAAAGATCACAACAAAACTGTCGACGACGCTTATATTGATATTCACAAAAGATTGCGCGATGGCGATTTGGCTACAGCGGAAAACGCTCGCGAGTTCATCAACTCGATCTTCAACAGTGAGCGTTACGACCTTTCACCATCCGGCCGACACTTTTTCAACAAACGATTTAGTAAAAATATGGGTGAAAAAGAGTTGAAGCGCCGAACTATTTCCTTGGCCGACGTCGCCATTATCGTCAGTCATGTTGTTTATCTTTTCAACACACCGGATGCTGTCGGCGACGATATTGACCACTTAGGTTCTCGCCGTGTCCGTTTTGTCGGTGAGCTTTTCCAGCAAAAAATTCGCGTCGGCATGGCTCAGATCAAACGAAACATTCAAAATCGCATGTCGACCATCGACACCGATGTGACTTTGCCTGTTCAGTTTATTTCACCAAAACCATTGCAGGCTCGCATGAAAGAATTTTTCACTACCAACCAGTTGGCGCAGTTGATGCAACAGGAAAATCCGCTGGCTGAAATCGAGCACTTGCGCACCCTCTCAGCTTTGGGACCTGGAGGACTCAACCGTTCTCGCGCCAGTTTCGAAGTTCGCGACGTGCATCACAGTCACTACGGACGACTTTGTCCGATCAACACACCAGAAGGTCCGAACATCGGTTTGGTTTTGCGTTTAGCTATTTATGCCAAACTAAATGATTTCGGAATGATTGAAACTCCATACGTCAAAGTTAAAAACGGTAAAATCACCGACGAGGTTATATATATGAACGCTTCCGAGGAAGAGCAGTATGCTATTGCTCACGCCGCCACACCTTACGATAATGACGGCCACATTATTCCTTCCGAAGTTGAAGTTCGTATCGATGGCAATCCTTCAACAGTTGCTAAAAACAAAGTTGATTTTATCGACGTGGCTGCCGGACAAGCTTTCTCTATCGCCACTTCGATGATTCCTTTCCTAAACCACAACGAAGCCACTCGAGCGCTGATGGCCTCAAACATGCAGAGACAAGCTGTGCCTTGTATCGTGCCGGAAGCGCCGCTCGTCGCCACAGGTATGGAAACATACGCTTTGCGTGACACAGGCAGACTGGTTATTGCCACCGAAGAAGGCACAGTCACCGCTTCGGATGGAAGTAAAGTTGTCGTCAAAAATAACGCCGGCAAAGAAAAAGAATACAAACTGATTTCTTTCTCACGAACAAACGGTTTTACCGTATTTCACCAGCGCCCATCAGTCGATGTCGGCGATAAAGTTAAAAAAGGCACAGTCCTGGCTGACACTTCATCATCAGAAAACGGCCAGACAGCTATCGGTCAAAACATGCTGGTGGCTTTCATGTCATGGTCCGGTTCAAACTACGAAGACGCTATTATATTGTCGGAGCGCGTTATCAAAAACAGTAAATTTACATCAATTCAAATCGAGGAGTTTGTTATCAACGTTCGCGAAACCAAACTCGGACCGGAAGTCACCACTTGTGACATTCCAAACGTTGGTGAAGCTAAACTGAAAAACTTGGCTGAAGACGGCATCGTTCGTGTCGGTGCTGAGGTTCGTCCAGGCGACATTCTAGTTGGTAAAATTACACCAAAAGGCGAGACACAGCTGACACCGGAAGAGCGACTTCTCCGTTCACTTTTCGGCGAGAAAGCTCGCGATGTCAAAGATACCAGTAAAAGAATGGAAGGTGGTAAACGCGGTCGCGTTATCAAAGTTCAGGTTTTCTCACGAGAAAAAGGTGACAAACTAGA
>CAIXDB010000129.1 GCA_903918125.1 uncultured bacterium
ATCAAAAACTTCACTTGACGCTTCGTTGGCCTCACCAGAAAGACCTAGACTTTGGCGGTCTTCTTTAAGAGCATCTTCTGTTGACCCTTTTTCGCTCCTAAGAGCTTCTATTCTCTTCGTGTTTCGATCAATCTCGGCATCGATTTGCTCAGGAGTCATCAAACCAGAATTGCCCGATTGACCCTTTCCTTCTAGACTACCTTCAATCCCTTCTATCTTCTGTCCCTCGTTGCTCTTCATAATATTATTGGTTAATTTATACAGTGCGCGAGAGAGGACTTGAACCTCCACGCCTTACGGCACACGCACCTCAAGCGTGCTCGGCTACTGTTACGACACTCGGGCATTATTTTGTCAAGTGCATTATCTATCTGCCACCTGAATATAGAGATACTACGTGAAAAACCATTATTTTTCAACTCAAACAAAAAACACCTCGTCGGTGCTTTTTGAATTTGAGATTATGCTTCTGCTTCCGCCGTTTCAGTTTCAGCAACTTCCTTCGGTTCTTTCTCGGTGCGGATGTTTCGCATTTGTCGGCGGATTTCTTTGGCCGCTTTGTCGCGGATGTGATAGAGCTTGGCGCGACGAACCTTTGAGCGTTTGATAGTTTCAACGGAGTCGATCATCGGCGAGTATATCGGGAAGATTTTCTCGACGCCGACGCCGGAGGCAACGCGACGCACCGTGAACGTTCCGCCGGCTTCCTTGCCATGTTTGACGGCGATAACCAAACCCTCGAACGCTTGCAAACGAGTTTTGAGCTTGCCGGACTTCGCTTCCTTTTCCTGGATTTTCTGCCACACGCGAATAGTATCGCCGGAGCGAATGTCCATTTTTTTGCGCTCTGCCACATCAACAGGCGACTGCACGCCAAGCGGTTTTGCGAGTTTCATGCTTTTTGCGACGATTGCGTCTGTTTCTGTCTCTGACATAGTGATAGCAATCTAACACGACGGCTTTATTTTTGCAACAGCAACTTGAATGCCATCTTGAAATCCGTCGGGTACGGCGCTGTCACCGTCTCTCGCGTGCCGTCAGTTTTCGTGAAGGTAATTTGATACGAATGCAGAGCCAGCCGACCAAACCCGAGTGTGTTTTCAACCGTCGACGCGTACAATGAGTCCGCCACGAGCGGGTAGTTGATGGCTTTGAAATGCACGCGAATCTGATGCGTCCGTCCTGTTTTGGGAAATGCATGAACAAACGTGTATTTCTCGGCGTCGACTTCTCCGCGCGAAATAATGTCATATTCCGTCACCGCCTCGCGTCGCTCCCCGCGTGAGCCGCGTTGCGCCGACCATTTGCGGAAATCTTGCGCCGAGCGACCGATCGGGCGGTCAATCACGCCATGCGTTTTCTCCACACCGCCTCGCACATCGCTCTTGAGCTCGCCGTACAGAAAGGCGTGATATTCTTTTTTAATTTCGTGCGTTTGAAATTGTTTTTTGAGCGAGTCAAACCCGCGCGCCGTTTTTGCCACAAGCATCACCCCCGACGTCTCGCGGTCCAATCGATGAACAATCCCCGGTCGCAGAATCTCCTCGCCTTTTTGCGTCCGTACCGGTTCACCAACATTTTTTGTCTGCGGAAATTTTTCGAGTACCCAGTCCGCAAGACTCGGCTCGACTGTTTTGCCGTCGCTGTGCACCACCAAACCCGCCGGTTTGTTCACTGCCACCACGTCGTCGTCTTCGTACAAAATAGTCGGCGCTATTTTTTTAGTCTTTAATGTGGTCATGTTTTTTATTTCCCTAGCCGTCGCTCGCGCTCGCCGTACTCTTTCAACATATTCAAAAATTCTTTCTCGGAAAAATCCGGCCACAAGGTCTCGGTGAAAAACAGTTCGCTGTACACCGCTTGCCACGGCAGAAATCCGGACAGTCGCATCTCGCCCGACGTGCGAATGATCATGTCCGGGTCGGGCATGTCACCGGTTTGCAGACATTTTGAAAAATACTCTTCAGTGACAAGTTCGGGGGCGGGATTCAGGGCAACCACTTTTTTTACAGCGGATAAAATTTCTTCCCGACCTCCGTAGTTCAGCGCAAAGTACACGTCGATACCGGTGTTATCTTTTGTTTTTTCCTGCGCCTCGATCAAAGCGCGTTGCAATTCTTTTTGAAACGTCCGGATGTTGCCGACCACATGCAACACTCCGTTTTCTTTATTGAAATATTCGAGTTCTTGCGAGATGAACTGACTGATGAGCTTGAGTAAATATGACACCTCATCCTCTGCACGTTTCCAGTTCTCGGTCGAAAATGTAAAGAAAATAACATGCCTGATACCCGCATCTCGCGCCACTCGCACGATTTTTTTCAACGTTTCCGCACCCTCCCGATGTCCGAGCATCGCAGGCATCCCCTTCGCCTTGGCCCAACGCCGATTGCCGTCCATAATAATACCGACACAGGTCGGAATCTTGGCTGAAGCAATCTCGGGTTTAGTATTGGTTTGTTCCGTCTCTGCCGCGGTCATTGCCTCATGGTACAGCATGTAGCGGTTTTTTTCTATACCACCGGACAGCGATGTGCAACCATTTCAATTCCGCCAAATTTAGTGTATAAATAATCCACGCGCGATTAGCTCAGTTGGTAGAGCAACCCCTTTACACGGGGAAGGCCGTAGGTCCGAGTCCTACATCGCGCACCGCGGTTTGTCAAGTGCCCGTTTTTTGCACTCTTAGCTCAGCTGGTTAGAGCGTGCGATTCACATTCGCAAGGTCACAGGTCCGAGTCCTGTAGGGTGCACACATACTATGGTTTACAAAAACAAACAACAACTGATCGAGTCAACAATGCATTCGGGTGACAAAGTGTTGGATGTGGGATTTTGGGGACAAGGCACAACCATCGACAAGCCGAATTGGCCACACAATCTGATTCGCAAGACTGGGGCGGATGCATACGGACTCGACCTGGATTTTGACACCGACTCATTCCGATCCCCCCGCTATCTCAAGGCCTCGGCAGAAAATTTTGATTTTGCTGTGAAATTTGATGTTATATTCGCCGGAGATATCATCGAGCATCTCTCCAACCTTGGTTTATTCCTCGAGTCGTGCAAACGCAATCTCGCACCCAACGGCAAAATTATTATCAC
>CAIXDB010000130.1 GCA_903918125.1 uncultured bacterium
CAGATCAATGCGCCGTCACTATTAATAACCGGATAGTTCATGGAATACGATGTGTCACAGACGCCATCACCGTTCGCGTCAGTGCAGACATATGACGTTTGAGCATTCGAATAATAATTTCCGCCGACGGGCAAGGGCAACGAAATCTGTACGTCACCCGCGTCTTGATTCCCCACGGAAACTCCGCCGAGAAAATTATTGTGAATGATAGAAATGCCCGGCGATTGCGAGAAATCGATTGTGATATTGTCGGAAAATGTATTGTCACGAACAGTTGTCGAGGCCGACGAATACACGGTGATGGTCGATCCTGACGAAAGAGTACTATCATTTTCGAGCGTCGTATTCGGAGCATTATACACATTCATACTGCCAAACGATACGTTTTTGATGGTCATGCCAGTGTAACCAGAGACACCAATATTTGACGTAATGGTATGCCCCGCACCGTCAAGCGTGATATTGTCGCCGTTCACGGTGAAGAAAAAAGCCGAAACGTCTTGTGACAAAGTGCATGTCTTTGTATCGTTATTCCATGTCCCGATTGACATACAACTTCCTCCCGTCGAGTTATCGAGTATGGAAAACCCTGGCATAATCATCCCGCGGACGTGAATAATGGGAATAAGAAAAACCGCACATGCGAGGGCCAGAAGCCCGACGCGTGCGAGACACGTGTGTTTCGATTTCATAGTTAATTAATCATAAAACAACGTGACGTGTCCTGTAAACAAAATCTGTGGATAACTCGTAGTTGCTTGGAACTTCAACTACATGTTGCTCAAATCAGCCTTCTTCTCTTCGTATTCCGCCTTGTTGATTTCGCCTTTGGCGTATCGCTCCTTCAAAATAGTGAGCGCATCATGCCGGTCACCATGATAATGCCCGTGCCAGCGCGGTCCGCGAACGAGCCGAATGATGAGTGCGATGACGATAATCCAAAAGAAAATCCAAAAAATAGTGCCGACGACACCATAGTATCCCCAATATCCCATCATAGTTTTTTGGTTAAAATGGTAATGTTCAATTATCGTATCTCGCCCATTAAAAAACGATGAATGGCTTGCACTCGCCGTTGCAAAAAATTATTCACACATCCACACTATGCGTTCAACTCCTTTTCCGCACGTTCGGCAAGATCAGTCAGTATTGCAATATCGCCCGCGGAAAGTTTTCTCGGCTTGATATCTTTGACGCAAAACACACCGACCGGCTGTCCGGTGTGATGGTCGATGAGTGCGATGCCGGCATAAAACCGGATGAACGGCGAGCCCACGACTTTCGGATTGTCTTTGAAACGCTCGTCGAGCAGCGTGTCTTCGACGATAAACATGTCTCTGGCAAAAAGGGCGTGACCGCAAAAAGACGTTTCGCGACTGCCTTCCGTTTCATCCATCCCTTGACACGACTTGAACCATTCGCGCTTGGAATCCACGATGGTCAGCGTGGACATGGGCATGTGCATTTTTTGCGTGGCCTCTTTTGTGAGCGCGTCAAAGCGCGCTTCCGGTTTGGTATCGAGAATAGCCAACCGATGCACGGCTTCCATGCGCTTTTCTTCGTCGACGGGTATTGGTGCTGGTTTCATAAAATGTATGTGACTAATGATAAATAAAAGAGATTATTTCTTCCCCAGTTCACTCGCGTCTTTTTCGTCGATGATGCGGAAAATGTCCGAGACCGATGTCATACCGGCAGTCTCGCCGAAAAGCGTCAGGTTGTCGAGTTGTCGAAGCAAAATAACGGAGAGAAAGACAGACGTGCCAAAAAAGATTTTGAGAATACTGACGAGAACCGAAACCGACGGCACGAAGTTGAATGAGATGATGAGCAACACGCCGAGAATGTACACGATCGCCCATTGGAACGCAACCAGTTTTTCAGCGTACAGGTTGAGTGTTTTCTTGCGCAAAAGTTGCAGATCGGCAATAACCTCAAAAAGAAATCCCCATGCCGCACCGACTGCCGGCGCGCTGTCGTTTTCCGCGTCGGTGATACTTGCGAGCGCTTCGGTCGTCGCGGTCAATGTGTTCGACGGATTCATGACGTGATACGCCAAGTTTTTGCTATCGACGATTTTCTGATAATGCGTCCGAATAATGTCGCGAACCTGCGCTTGAATTCTCGGCACGAGACCGGTCACACGATAGAGGTACGAAAAATATCCGTCAGTCGAGGTGAGCTGGTCGTTGATAGCCGAGTAGCGATCGTTTTGTCGTGTGATGAAAAAACCGATGAACAGCGTAAAGAAAAAAGTGGTGCCGACGATAATATCCGAGTAGTTACTGATAGTATACGTGACCTTGAACACGAACACCGAGTAAAGGATGACAAACAGAACGGTCGCAAGAAAATTTTTCATGATAAAAAATAATTATTTATAA
>CAIXDB010000131.1 GCA_903918125.1 uncultured bacterium
TACAATCATGGAAAAGCTAACAGAAAACCAGATGGATCAAAAAACCCCCGCGAAATAATTGACTACGGAGATGGCGTTGAAATTGGATTTTTTCTGGACGTTGCATTATTACGACACCGTCGTACATTTCTTGGCGGGGATTTGTGTCGGGCTTGGAACGGTGTGGCTCGCGATGAATGTTTCGAAAAAGGAGATGACACAGAAACGCGTGGCGGCGGTGGCACTTGTCGGAGCGATTATCGTCGGCATCGCGTGGGAAATTTTTGAAGTGACAAACGGAATTACATTTTTGTCAGATGGAATTCACTATGTCACGGACACGAGCTCGGACTTGCTCATGGATGTGTGCGGAGGGATAGTGGCGAGTTTGTATGTGTGGAGAATCATTTTAAAAACGAAAAATAATACGAGTACAAATAATGGATAACAAAATACATTTGACATGTTGGGGCGGGGTGGGGGCAGTGACGGGGGCGAATTTTTTGCTCGAGTCGAGCAAGACTCGATTGCTTGTTGACTGCGGATTGTTGCAAGGTGTTGAAGGTGCGGACACGGAAAACTCTGCAAAATTTCCATACGATCCGAAAACGATCGACTATCTTTTTGTGACACATGCGCACATGGACCACATCGGCAAAATTCCAAAACTGGTGCGCGACGGTTTTCGCGGAGTGATTTACTCGACCGCCGAAACGCGCGATCTCGCACGGCTTATGTTCGACGACGCGATGAAAGTGATGGAAAACAATCGTCGCGATGCCAACGCGCAGGGAATTCACACCGAACCGCAACTGTACCAGCCGGTTGATGTGCAACAGGCGAACGCGCTCTGGCAAACGATTGAATATCACGTCCCGACACAAATCGGTGCGGATTTTTCGGTGTATTTGAAAGACGCCGGGCATATTCTCGGCTCGGCGATGTATGAGTTTACGTATGGCGGAGCAGACGGCAAGAAAATTCTTTTCACCGGCGACTCGGGCAACTCGCCGTCGCCACTTTTGAAGGATACCGAATCGATTGAAGGTGCGAACTATCTCGTCATGGACAGTGTGTACGGTGACCGCAACCACGAGCCAAAAGACGAGCGTGATGCACGATTCAAACAAATCGTCACTGAAACCATTGCTGCGGGCGGTGCACTCGTCATTCCGGCCTTTTCCATCGAGCGCACGCAGGTTATTTTGTTTGAATTGAACAAACTCGTCGAACAAAAAGAAATTCCATCCGTGCCGGTGTTTCTCGACTCGCCACTCGGCAGTCATGTGACCGGCATCTACGAGCGAGCGATGAAAGATTTTAACGTGAGTGTGCAAAACGAAATTCACGGCGGAGACGACATTTTTGATTTTCCGAAACTGACCGTGACACAGAATTCCTTTGAGTCGCGTGAGATTGAGCAGGTCAAAAATCCGAAAATAATCATCGCCGGTTCCGGTATGTCTGCCGGTGGGCGAGTGGTGGGACACGAAGTACAGTTTCTACCCGATCCGAAATCCACGATACTGCTCATGGGCTACCAAGCAGTCGGGACGCTCGGACGTGACATACAGAACTTCGCTCCCGATTCGCCGGGTGCTCGCAAAAAGGGTGGCACGATCGATATCGACGGTCAGCAAGTCGTGGTCAATGCGCGAGTTGAAATGATTTCCGGTTATTCGTCGCACAAAGACTCCGACCACCTCGTCGAAATGGCCGCACAAGCCCAAGCGACCCTCAAAAAAGTATTCGTGGTCATGGGCGAGCCAAAGTCGTCACTCTACCTCGTCCAGCGTCTTCGCGACTACGCCGAGCTGGATGCGATTTATCCTGAGAGGGGTAAGGTGTACGAGTTGGAGGTGTAATTTGATTTTCAGTCCGATTTTGCTACTATGTGGGTATGAAAAAGCTCAGCTTAAAAACCGTCATTTGGAAGGAGGACAAATTTTACGTTGCCCAGTGTTTGAATGTGGATGTGTCCAGTTTCGGCAGAACTCGCTCCGAA
>CAIXDB010000132.1 GCA_903918125.1 uncultured bacterium
AGTTTCGTATCAAACTTTGCACCGCCGAGAATAAACAGAAACGGGCGCGCTGGCGCAAACGCCTTCGACAAATTTTCTATTTCTTGTCGCAGAAGCAATCCGCCGTAGTGCGGAAGAAGTTTCGGCACGCCGATAATCGACGCATGTTCGCGATGCATGACAGAGAACGCATCGTCGACATACATGTCCGCCATCTGCGCAAGCTTCTGTGCAAATTCCGGATCGTTTTTTTTCTCGCCGTCGTTCACGCGCACGTTTTGAAAAAGCAGCACCCCCCCGTCTTTTAATTCTAAAAGTTTCGCAACAGCCTCCGGCGTAAAATATGTCGGACAAAAATCCAACGGGAAATATCCTTTCAAATAATCAAACATCGGCAGAAGTGTCGTCGACTCCTTGCCTTCGCAGTGCGCGATAATTATCGTCTGCGCTTTTTTCGAACGCAAAAAATCCACGGTCTCGATCGAGCGCTCGAGTCGATACGGGTCGGTTACTTTTCCGTCTTGTATCGGCACGTTCAAGTCAAGTCGTAACAGCACTCGCTTTCCTTCCAATTCAACACCCTCGTCAATGTAATGAATCATGTTTTTTTGATTAATTTCGTCCGAGGATTACCTCGGACATAAGTGTCCGCTACGCTCCCTTAAATTGCTTCAATATCTTTTACAATCTGCACGAAATTTTTCGGTTTCAAACTTTCGCGACCGACAAGCAGGCCGGACACATTGCCTTCGCGCACGATTTCCGCCGCGTTGACCACATCCACCGACCCGCCGTACAAAATCCGCACACCGTCCGCAAGCGCACCATACGCGTCCGACAAAATTTTGCGGATGAAAATCGCCGTCTCGTGCACATCGCGCGGAGTCATTGCGTATTTTGCGCCGATTGCCCAGACCGGCTCGTATGCCACGACAACATGGTCGAGTGATTTGCGCGACACGTCTTTCAACGCCGAGAGCAATTGCCCGCGAATGAACGCCAAGTAGTCGCCGTTGTGATCCCTCTTCGCCTCGCCGACACACACGATCGCCGTCATCCCTTCGCCGACCACCGCGCGCACTTTTTTGTTGACCATTTCGTCCGTCTCACCGCGCGCGCGTCGCTCCGAATGTCCGATGATGACCATACTCACCTTGAAATCCGGCAATTGCGCGTAGCCGACCTCGCCCGTGTACGCGCCGGACGTTTCCGGAGACGCATCCTGCGCACCAAGCATCAACGTCGCACTGACCACGCCCCCAACCGCGCTCGCCAAGACCGGCAAATACACAAACGGTGGACAGAGCACCACCTCGGTTTTTTTCAACCCGCGCAAGCCCTTTTTGACATCCGCACCAATCTTTTTGGCCTCCGCCAACCCCACCGGATTCATCTTCCAATTCCCCACCACAAGTTTTTTTAATCGTTTCATACTATATATAGTATCATGCCGACCACTTCCCCCGCCAAGCTAGACAAACAAAACGTTTGTCTCACAGTTTTACTGCACCTCCCCCCACGAGATGGTCTGGTACTGACTCGACGTCAGCGGGAAACTTGGTGGCGGGCCGTACAGGAAGTTCGCGTCGTAGCTTGCGGGCTGGCTGGAGTAACCGCTGACACACACGCCACCACTGTTGCTATAACAGAAATATCCCTGGCCGTTCGAAGCGAACATGCCGTACGTGGTAAGCGAGTTGAGCAGGTTGTACGCGCCACAGTTACTATAATAGTATCGTATCGTCTGACCGTTTTGGGCGATGATGGCACCGTCGATGGTCAAGTTGTTGGCGCTGTTCATACCGACCAGAAAATTCCCTTGCGCGATGAGTCCGATGGAATCCGTGCCGTCGAAATATGTGTAGGTTAAGTTGTTATTGACGATGATATTTTTGTACGTCGATGAGTTGACGGGAAACGTGCCGGCGGCGATAGTGATGCGATTGCCTTTGACTTGTCCTTGCACCCAGACATTGTCCTCGAAAAAGAGGACACCGCTCGCCGGATACGCGTACGTGCCGACAAGCGTCGTGGCGTTGACGCTCCACGTGCCCCAGCCGGTTTGACTGTCGGCGTTCGTGCATCCGTTCGGCGTGGACAAAAGCGAGTTAACTTTATACACCGTAAATGTGTTGTTGGTATTGAGCACCACTTCGTACCCGGACGCACCGGAAAAGCTGAAATCGCACGAGCCGCTGCCGCACGTTTCGCCTTGCGCGGTCGTTCGTATCGTCGACAAGTCGCTCGTAATACCGCTGAAATCCACCGACGGTACGGGGAATTGTCGCCCGCTCACAAAGACATCAGAACGAGTCGGCACGGATGCGGGCGGAGTCGGGTCGCCGGAGGGATAACTCACACTCGGAACACTGGTGTACACGCCGAAATGATTGCTACCGTCGTTGAACGTCGATACGGCACTCGTCACGACATTGTGCGCAATCGGCTCGGGTGACCCGGCTAGAAATCCGACGCCGACGTTTGAATGAATCGGTCCGGAAACATTGTCTCCGGAACCATAGTACACCAGACTATTCGTCACCATAACGTATTTTGCCAGTGACGGAATGCCGAGTTTCACTTTTATTTTACGCACCACGGTCGGATCAGTGGCGATGTTGCCCTGGGACACGACAGTCACGATGGTCGAACCGACCGCCGGCGGTGTGATGGTCAGCGTAAAACTGCCGATGTTGTTATTGTCCTTGTCGTAGTACTGGTGCACGTACGGTCCGGTCGAAGTGGCGTTGCCGTCTTTGTAGTCAGTCGCATTGTATGCCAAATGCCAGCGATAGTATTCGATACCGGCTTCAGCGATTTGAAAGGCTTGTTCGCGCTCGCCTTCGAGACGCGAGGCTTTCATGTTAATCCCCGCCCACGCCACGAGTGCGCCGACGATAACCACAGCGATGGAACCGAACACAATCGCTTCGATGAGCAGGTAGCCAGATTGTGCGCTGTGCATTCGAGGAGATTTGGAATTAAATTTTTTCATAAATTGTCTTTTAAGTTACGCATCATGACCTGCGACGTCTCCACGAGCTGTGCCGGCGAACGGTTCGGATTACTGTCAATAATAACAGTAATTTTAACCAAGCGGATGGAGGAAACGTTCACCGGCTGTGCAAGCGGTGTCGACGTGCCGGCGTAGTTTTCATCGTAATATTGAAATATCGGTGCGGTTGAACTTGCCATGACCGAGCCAATGACCGTCGAGAGCACTTCGTTCGCGGGGTTGTACGTTGCTGGTGAGCCGGTTGGCGATGTGATACCCATGGTAATGTTCGTACCGTTCAAAAAGTATCGCACTTGCTCGATTGTGCCGTCACCATTCACGTCGCTGAAAAATGTGATGCCCGTACTGCTTGCCAGTGCGATGGCGTACGTGCCCGTGGCGGACTGCGTCGTTCCGCGCAGTTGTGTGACCATCGTTTTCACCACGTGACGCGCCGAGAGCTGTGCGTCCATACTGGCATACAAACTGAATCCGAGGTCGAACACGTCTCCTTCAAACCTACTCAGCACAAAAATAATGCAGGTTAAAATAGTGAGACTGACGAGCAGTTCGATGAGTGTAAAGCCTTTTTTGTGATGGAAGTGTTGCATATCAGTTTGAGACGAGCGAAATATCCTGACTTTGCCACGACGCCGACAAAGAAAGCGAAGTGACGGTTGTTGTCGCGTAGCCGGCTTTTGAAATCGTCAATGTGTACGGACCGGAACTGGTTGTCGATAACCCGCCAAACACCACTTGCCCCGGTGGCGTGCAGGAAGAAGTGAATGTGAATGATACGTCCGACACGTCCGGTGTGAACGTGGTCGACGCCGTGTTTTCGATAATTTTGTAACGGAAATAGCGATTACCGTTCACGATCGAGTTTATATTTTGGTTTGCGGTGGTGTAATACGTGCTTGCCGTGCCGTCGGGACCGGTGAAATTCCACGTCCCGCCGTCGTTGTTGCTTGCCACTTGAAACTCGACGCTTGTCGCACCGGTCGCCGGCGGTTGACTGCCCGGCAACCAGCTGATGGTTTGAAAATTACTTGGCGATCCGGTATCGAATGATGACGACGTCAGTGTCCCACTCGCGACATACGCGCCAAATATTTTTTTAAGTTTCATGTCGCCTGGCACGGTTGTCGTATCGATGTTCCCATCAGTCGAAAAGTACTGCGACGCCACGGTCGAAGTTGCCTGCCCCGGACCGCCCGACCAATCCGTCTGCGTCATTGTACCTTGACCGGTAACGTATGTAATCGGGCTTGAAAGCGGTGTGCCGGAAAGTGCGACGGTGGCGCCGGAAATCGGCAAACTGGTCGCACTATCTCGCACCGTCACCAGAAGCGTTCTCGGATTTTTCGGCTGGACGATAAGTTGCACTGCTTGCGCACCGTTTGGTGCAAGACTGACGGGTGAGAGTGGGTTTTCGCCGACCAAATCATACGACGAATCGGTGCCGGAAATGGCGTACGAATCCCATTCCATATTGTTGAGAGTCAAACTTGCCGAACCGTTGGTCATTTGATTCTGACTATATTTATACACGTTTGGATTCGTGCCGACGAGTTTGCTACCCTGCAGATTGAAGTGATAGCCAGGCACCGGTGTGCAAGTCGAAGTCTCGGAATTGACGGTGAACGTACTCAACTGGTCGATATTAAAACTGATGGCGGTCACTTGTTGCGCGACGATGGTGGCGTTTGGTTTGCTTGGATGCGGATTGGAAACCGTCGTCGATGCCGTACTGTCAGTGGAGTAACCGGGTTCGGTCACGCTAATCTGATACCCGTTGACGCTCGGCGGAGTGTCGAGCACGGTGAGCTTGCCGGATGCGTTGGTCACATCGTTAATCAAAATGTTCGGCGTAACAGAATTGTTTGTGATAGTCACATTGGCGTTCTCCAGCGGGTTGCCGTTTGCATCGAACACGCTGACCACCAGCGCACCGTCGGTCGTGTCGGTGATCAGTCCCTTCGGCGCGACAGTGGTGGTGATGGAAACCGGCGTGAAATCGCGACAGTTCGGACAGGCGACGTCGACTTCAACCGACTTGTAATCCGCGTCGTAGTGATTACTGTCGAACGGATCGTTTATATTTCTCACAAACGTGGTCACGGTAAACTGACTGCCGTCGCGCACGAGTGTCTGCATGTGCGATAACACGCCGGAAGGAATGCCACTGACAATGCCGACTTCCGAGTATGGCATGTTGCGAATGGTTTCCACTTGCTCATCGAGCACATCGGCCGCGTCGATTTTGGCTTGACTGGTGTAGACAACGTTGAAAATGGACGTGTATGCGGCGTACACGGCGATGATGATGACCGTGAACACAGACACGCCGACGACAAGTTCGACGAAACTGAAACCGCGATTAAGCTTTGGTTTGTGTAAAACTTTCATACTGTCAAAATAAATTACAGGGAGTTGGCTAAGGAGTACGTTGGGGTCAACATCGCCAGTGCGAAAAATCCGACCGCGGCGCCGATGACAATCATGAGCAACGGTTCGATGACCGACGACATGTCCTTTGTTTTCTGGTCGACTTCCTCCTCGTAAAACTCGGCAACGGACAGCAACATGTCCCCTATTTTGCCCGTTTCCTCGCCCACCGAAACCATTTCACCGACGAAGAGCGGGTACAAATTGTCGTGCGATAAGAAAATTGCCGAGATCTGGTCGCCTTTCTGGATGGTGTTCTGAATTTCATCGAGCACGTCACGATAGTATGAGTTTTGAATGACTTGTTTGGTCACGCCGATCGCCACGACAATGTCCACGCCGGAGGAGAGCAGTGACGACAGCGTGCGTGTGGTGCGAGCGGCGTTCACTTGTACAACCATTTCGCCGATAATTGGAAAATGGATGGACACAAAATCCACCAGTCGCTGTCCGCGCTTGGTGCGAAAGGCGAGCGTGCCAAGAAACACGATAAGCGCTGTGCCGAGAATAGCGATGATGTAGTCGTTTCGCAAGAAATCACTGATGGAAATGACTAGTCGAGTCGACCACGGCAACTGCACGCCGAGTCCGGTAAACGTGGCGGTCAAGGTCGGCACCATGAAGACCATCATGAGCACGCCGATGACGATCATGAGCGAGAAAATAACGGCCGGATACATCATCGCACCTTTGATTTTTTTGCCGAGAAGGTAGGTTTTCTCCATTTGCAATGCCACATTTTTGAGCGCCGTACCCAAGTTTCCCGACTCCTCGCCGGCTTTGACCATCGAGACGAACAAGTCGGAGAACACGCGAGGATATTTACTCATCGACTCGGAGAGCGTCACACCTTTTGAGAGCGATTCGTTGAGACTCACAAGCACTTCCTTTAATTTGCCTTTTGCCTGACGCTCCATGATGGACAATCCGCGGGTAATGGGCAGTCCAGCGTCGATCATCGAGCCGAGATTGCGCGCAAACATGATTTTGTCGTGCGCTTTCACTCCGCTGAAAATGTTCAAGTCCATGGCAAAGACGGACTTCTTCGCTTCCTCGACGGAAATGATGGTTGTGCCGTCTTTTTTAAGCGAATGAAAGAGTGTCGCCTTGTCCTTCGCCTCGACATCGGCCTCCGTCGGCTCGCCCTGCGCATCGATTATTTTGTAATGAAAAAGAGTCATGAAATATATTAAAATTATTCCGAAACCACACGCAGCACCTCTTCAATCGTCGTCAGTCCTTGCACGCATTGGAAAATCCCGTCCTCGATCATGGTCAGCATGCCTTCGGCTTCGGCTTGAATCTGGATAGCGTCCGCCGTGCCGGATTTGAGAATGATTTCCTTGATCGCCGGCGAAACTTTCAGGATTTCGTGAATACCGAGTCGCCCGCCGTAGCCGTCTTCCGAAGCCACGCCTTTTTTCGGTCGATAAAAAGCGATTTTCTCCCATGTGTCGCCCTTGCTCACCACTTTTTCGTCCTTGAGTGCAGTCAAAACTTTGTCGAGATTGACCGACTTGCCGAGTGTCGCCAACTCTGTTTTGGTCAGAAAATATTTTTCTTTTTGCTCGGCGACGAGTTTGCGCACGAGACGTTGCGCGATGATGATGTTCACCGTCGAAACGATGAGAAACGACTCGACTTTCATATCAACAAGACGCGGCACTGCGCCGGCCGCGGAGTTGGTGTGCAAGGTCGAAAGCACCACGTGTCCGGTGAGTGATGCGTTGATGGCAAGCGAAGCCGTTTCATTATCGCGGATTTCACCAACCATAATCACGTCCGGATCCTGTCGCAGAAGCGTGCGCAAACCGTCAGAAAAAGAGAAACCAATTTCCGGACGAACCTGCGTTTGATTGATGCGTTTCATTTGATACTCGATCGGGTCCTCGATGGTGGAAATGTTCACGTCCGGCGTGTTCAAAATGTCGAGAATGGTGTACAGCGTCGTCGTTTTTCCCGAGCCGGTCGGTCCGGTGGCGAGGATGATGCCGGTGGTGGACTTCAGTGCGCCGTGAATGCGCTCGAGTCCCGTGCCGTGAAAAGCCAAACCTTCGAGGGTGAATCCGGAAACCGACTCGCGCAACAAGCGCATAACGGTTTTCTCGCCATAGTACGTCGGCAAAGTCGATACGCGGAAAGAAACTTTCTCGCCATTCATGTCGATTTTGAAGCGACCGTCCTGCGGAAGACGTTTCTCGTCGAGCTTGAGCGAGGAGAGCACTTTGATGCGCGCGGTGATAGATGCCGCGATATTTTTCGGCAAAATCATGGCGTCGTGAAGCAAGCCGTCGATGCGATAGCGCACGAGAAGCTGCGCTTCCTGCGGTTCGATGTGAATGTCTGATGCGTTTTGCAGAATGGCATGTTTCAAAAGCGTGTCCACGATACGAACCACCGGTACGTCGTCCGCCAACTTTTTCAAATCTTCTTCCGACGTTTTTTCATCACCCGTCACGTCAGCGATATTTTTCAA
>CAIXDB010000133.1 GCA_903918125.1 uncultured bacterium
AACTAGATTCAGGAATTATCAAGAGAATTTATATTGAAGTTGCCGAACTCCGCAATATTTCTGTTGGTGACAAACTAGCTGGACGACACGGAAACAAAGGTGTTATCTCACGAATCTTACCGGAAGAAGATATGCCATACATGGTCGATGGAACACCGATCGATGTTATTTTGACACCACTCGGCGTGCCATCACGCATGAACCTCGGACAGATTTTGGAATTGCACTTGGGTCTGGCGGCACACACACTAGGCTATCAAGCTATCGTGCCACCTTTCCAGGGCGCCACAGTTGATGAAATAAAATCAGAACTCAAAACGGCCGGTTTTGCCGAAGACGGCAAAATGAAATTGTTTGACGGTCGCACCGGCGAAGCTTTCGAGCAGAACATTGCTGTCGGTATTATGTATATTTTGAAACTTCACCACATGGTGGAAGACAAGATCCACATGCGTTCGATCGGACCATACTCTCTCATCACTCAGCAACCTCTCGGCGGAAAAGCTCAAAACGGAGGACAAAGATTTGGAGAAATGGAAGTTTGGGCGCTTTTGGGTCACGGAGCCGCTCACACTTTGCAGGAAGTTTTGACTATCAAGTCAGACGACATTTTGGGTCGCTCGGCCGCTTTCGACGCTATCGTCAAAGGCCAGCCGATCACTCAGATGAACACACCGGCTTCCTTCAATGTGCTCCTGAACAACTTGCGAGGTTTGGCCTTGGATGTTCAGATCAAGAAAAATGACAAAGGTTTATCAGATGATGGTTTCAATAAGAACTACTAAAATATATGAAAACAACAACAAAAAACGTGCAAAATGATTTTGATACCATCACACTGAAAATCGCATCTCCGGAGAGAATCCGCGAGTGGTCTTTCGGTGAGGTTACCAAACCGGAAACAATCAACTACCGCACACAGCGTTCCGAAAAAGCCGGCCTTTTCGACGAGAAAATTTTCGGACCGGACAAAGACTATGAGTGTTACTGTGGAAAATATCGCGGTATCCGCTACAAAGGAATCGTTTGTGAAAAATGTGGAGTGGAAATCACACGCTCGATCGTTCGTCGCGAAAGAATGGGACACATCGAGCTGGCTGTGCCGGTTTCGCATATTTGGTTTTTGAAATCAATGCCGTCTCGCATCTCAATGATTTTAGGAATCCAGACTGGCGACATCGAAAAAGTTATTTATTTCGCCGGTTACATTGTGACCAAGGTTTCCGAAGACGACCGCACCAGATATTTGAAAGATTTGGATTCGGAATACAAAGCTAAAGTTAAATCTTTGCAGGACGAAAAAACTAAAGACGCTGTCAAAGAAATGTTGCTTTCTGCCAAGCGCGATATTGACTCTATTCAGGAGGGTCGCGTTTTGGACGAAGTCGAGTATCACAACTTCAGTATGAAATACGGCGCAATGTTCGAAGCCGGAATCGGCGCCGAAGCTATTTATGATATCTTCAAAAAAATCGATTTGCAGAAACTAGCCAAACAACTCGAAGTTGATCTGGAGAAATCCAACTCGATTGACTCAGGCAAGATCAACAAACGATTGGCTACTATCCAGGCTTTAATCAACTCCAAGAGCCGACCAGAGTGGCTGTTTTTGACAGCTATTCCGGTTATTCCACCAGCACTTCGTCCCATGGTTCCGCTTGACGGAGGTCGCTATGCTACATCGGATGTTAACGATTTGTATCGTCGCGTTATCAACCGAAACAACCGTTTGAAAAAACTGCAGGAAATTCACGCGCCGGATGTTATTTTGCGAAACGAAAAAAGAATTTTGCAGGAAGCTGTTGACGCGCTTGTCGACAACTCGATTCGTCACAACAACAGCAACTCGGCCGTGAACATTTCTCAGAGACGACCGCTCAAATCTTTGGCCGACAACTTGAAAGGCAAGCGTGGTATTTTCCGCCAGAACCTTTTGGGCAAACGCGTGGACTACTCTGGACGCTCGGTTATCGTCGTTGGTCCAGATTTGAAATTGCATCAGTGTGGTTTGCCAAAACACATGGCTCTTGAACTCTTTAAACCGTTTGTTATTTCTCAGATTTTGAAACGTGAACTTGCGTACAATATTCGTGGCGCAGGTAAATTGATCGAAGATGGTATTCCAGAAGTTTGGGCAATTCTCGAAGAGGTTATT
>CAIXDB010000134.1 GCA_903918125.1 uncultured bacterium
CGCAAGGTCAACAAGAAAATGAAAGCTAAGGCACTCTATACTATTCTCTCGGCCAAATTCAAAAAAGGTCAGATTATGTTTGTCGATGGATTGAATTTTGCAAACTCAAAGACGAAAGAAGCTAAAATGGCTTTGACAACACTCGCAACGGTGAAAGGCTTTGAGGACTTGCTTTCAAAACGCAACAACTCGGCATTCATCGCCACAGCTGAAAAAGACACAAGCATCGAGCGAGGCATGAGCAACTTCGGCAACTTCATGGTGGACGAAATTCGCAACATGAACCCGCTTGACCTCATGAAATACAAATACGTCGTCGTGGTCAATCCGGAAGCCGGCCTCGAGAAAATTTCTTCTAAACTAAAATAATGACCATGAAATCACACCTCGCATCCATCATCAAACGACCGCACATCACCGAAAAGGCAACCATGTCCGCAGAGAAAAACATGTACGTGTTTGAAGTTGCTCCAAAGGCGAACAAAAAAGAAATCGCACGCGCAGTGACCGAACAGTACAAAGTGGTGCCAGTCAAAATTTCGACAGTGACCATTCCTGCCAAAAATACATTTGTGCGTGGCAAGCGCGGTGTTTCGTCCGGATACAAAAAAGCGTACGTGTACGTGAAGAAAGGTGAGAAAATTGAAATCGTATAGCTGTTATCGCAAAAATTTAAATAAATCACATGAAACGATACAAACCAACATCAAAGTCCCGCCGAAACATGACATCCATCGACTATGGAACGATTGTTACCGTGAACGAACCGGAGAAAACGCTCACTCGCGGTTTCAAGCGTGCAAACGGACGCAACAACTCCGGCATCATCACCACGCGACACAAAGGTGGCGGACACAAGCGACTCTTTCGCGAGATTGATTTCGCATACAATAAAATAGACGTGCCGTACAAAATCATGACGGTTGAGTACGATCCAAATCGCTCGGGTTTCATCGGTCTCGCACAATACCGCGATGGCGCAAAGCGTTACGTGCTCTTGCCAAAAGGTGTCGCAGTCGGCGATACGCTTCACACCAGTGAAAACGCGGAGGTGAAGGTGGGCAATCGCTTGCCACTGCGCAACATTTCCGTCGGAACGTTTGTATACAACGTCGAAGTCAAGCCAAAAGGTGGTGCAAAGCTGGCCCGCTCGGCAGGCAACTTCATCGAAGTGGTGGCAAAAGACGGTGGAATGGTTGACCTCAAAATGCCATCGTCCGAAGTGCGCAAAGTGCAAGACACCGCATGGGCATCGATTGGGGAAGTCTCGAACAACGAAAACCGCCTGGTGAACCTCGGCAAGGCAGGACGCTCACGATGGCTCGGCATACGCCCAACCGTTCGCGGTACCGCTATGAACCCGGTGGACCACCCATACGGAGGTGGAGAAGGACGTCAGGGTCGCGGTCGCCGAAAGTCCATTTCAGTCTACGGCAAGCCGACCGGCAAAGGCCAGAAGTCGCGAACACCAAAGAAGTACTCAAATAAATTCATCGTCAGTCGCCGAAAGGTTGGAAAGAGAAAGTAAAAGTCACGACTTTCACAAGAGGTCACAAAATACCGCTCAACTGGGCGGTTTTTTGTTATTACAAAAAAGTATTATGAAATATACTTGACAATAAAGCAAGTATAGTGTATGATATACCCAGAACAGTATGCAGACCCAACAGACTTCTCAAAACACGACGCCTGTGACCTCAAGACCGTCCGCGCCTCAAACCCCTCGGGTTTATTTCTCCAATGCCTACACTCGGCAGGAACGCCGAGCCGGCATCGATTGGTCCGCAGTAAAGTAGACAGTAGTCCGGGCGTCGGCTACTGAAACTCGATATCACTGCGTTGTCAGTGGATGTCGAATGTTGAAACGGTCGGGCTGAGCACACGCCCCCTCCCACCCTCCGATGGAGGCAGAAAGAGGACATTGCATGCCGTATAGTAAGAAAAGCGTCTAAAAACCTAACCTCGGGCCGACGCACCCAGGTAGTGATTATCCGTGGCACATAAAAACAAGCGGACTTGGATCCTGAACTTAATTGTTCGGGATCTTTTTTTATACAAAAAATATCAAATGCTATATACTGTACATATGATTTACATGGAACAACCCAATCCAAAAACACTCACATGGCTCAAGTCCAACGGTTGGTACCGGTTTTTGAAAGTTTCGTACCTTCTCGCACTTCTCGTCGCACTCGCTTTTTTCAACGCCGTTGTATTCTCGGCAGGTCGAGGTCAACCCGTGAACCAAGTGTTTGTCTACGGAAACCTTATCATTCTCGCTATTTTCGAAATCATCCGCCGAATTTTCTACTATGTCGTGCTCGGGAAGGTAATACCGGGGAAATAAAACCAAAACATTGACACATTACCATCTTGGTGTAATGTAATTTCAGACAATATTTGAGTTGTACTCGGTATTGAAATTTACTCGCAAGCTGTGCTTGCAGAAAAAGGTACGAAGATGAAACTCATTCTCAAGTTCTCTGGAGTTACTCCTGGGCAACTTGCAAGGCTCCACATTATCCTGGAAAGCCAGGTAGTGATTGGCAGAAACGCAATAGCAGAACTGGTGGATTTTACCGCAAGTCATTTGGGTTGGCATGAGACAAACTCGCCAGTTCATGCCAAGCTACTGAAAAGTCAGCTTGATAAAACTAAACAATCGTATCTCGTAGAAATTGCAGTGAATGTCGTGATGCCACGACGAGAAATCGGAGATCTACACCCAACCACTCGGAACAGTACAACTCGAAGATCAGATCGAGACGTGTATGTTTCTCGGATGATAGTGGATGCAATCTTCGACTCCCTCGGAGTTTTTCCCGAGGAAGAAGGGCTTGGTCAAGCTCTCAATCTCACGGCAAGCGAGAGGGAATTTATCTAGTTTGGTTCAGTGTGATCTTGAGCCCTCGACATGTTCGGGGGCTTGCTCGTATGTGTTGTTGACATTCTTCTCACGTTTGTATAGTATGTCCAGTAACTAAGAGATTCCACTCTTATGGGGCTAGTTAAGGTATTCCATTACAATACCACGAAGCTGTGGTTTTTGTTTTGACAAATCAGCGAAATCAATTTCTCTGATTTGTGTCGAAACGAATTAAAACAAACAATGACACGATCATCATACAAAGGACCATACGTTGACCCGCGAGTTTTGAAGAAAATCGAGGGTAAGAAACCGATTGAAACCGGCGTTATTAAAACGTGGTCGCGGGCATGCGTCATCGCACCGGAAATGGTCGGGTTCAACTTTGGTGTGCACAATGGCAAAACGCACATCGAGGTGCTCGTCTCGGAAGACATGGTGGGACACCGACTGGGCGAGTTTTCTCCGACTAAGAAATTCATCAAACACGGCGGTAAAATGCAGAAAGATCTCGAGCAGAAAAAGAAAGAGTCTGAAATCAGTGCCGCTCAAGCCGCCAAGGCTCCTGCCACAGCCGCCGCACCGAAGAAATAACACACCATCATGCCTACAGCAAAAGCAACACTTTCAAACTTTCGACAGTCTCCGCGCAGAATGCGTTTGGTGGCTAACCTTGTGCGAGGAAAGGATGTTGCGCAGGCTCTCGTAAACTTACAGTTCACCGAGAAAAAGGCGGCGTTGCCTGTGCGCAACTTGATTGCGTCGGCGCTCGCAAATGCGAAGAACCTCGACATTCCAACGGAAAACCTGGTCATTTCCAAAATCACCGTGGATGTCGGCAAAACATTGCATCGTCGCCGACCGGCGGCTCACGGCAGTTCGCACCCGATTCACAAGAGAACATCGGCGATTTTCGTGGAATTGGGCGAAAGCACAAAGACGAAAAAGGTCAGAATCCCGAAAGAGAAAGTGAAATAAATTTTTAATATTACCATGACACACACCGTTCACCCATACGCACATAGACTTGGAATCATCCGCGACTGGAAGTCACGCTGGTTTGGTACGGGCAATAAATACAAAGACTTTTTGAAAAGTGACATCATGATTCGCTTGTTCCTCGAGAAGAAACTCCGCGGCAACTACGTGGCGGACATTCAGATGGAGCGTGGTGAAAAAGTGTTGCGCATCATCATCGAGACATCGCGTCCCGGTATGATCATCGGTCGCTCGGGCGATGGTGCGGTTAAACTGCGCAATGAAGTGCTCGCCTTCATGGCGAAAAACAAGCTCTCGGCCGGCAGTGAAAACAGCGATGTCAAAATCGACATCAAAGAATTGCGCTCGCCGGAGTCCAACTCGGTCATCGTGGCACAAATGGTCGCCGACGGTTTGGAGAAACGCATGCCGTTCCGACGCGTGGTCAAGTCGACACTCGAGAAAGTGATGGCGAACCGCGACGTGCTCGGTGTGAAGATTGTCATTTCCGGAATTCTCGGAGGCAACTCGATGGCACGTACAGAAATGCACAAGAAAGGCCGTATTCCGCTCCAGACGTTCCGCGCGGACATCGACTATGCACACTACGAGGCGCGACTTC
>CAIXDB010000135.1 GCA_903918125.1 uncultured bacterium
GTGCAACTGCCCCTCCTTCGCTCGAGTACGAGCTTCGCAGGGCAAGCAATCAACCCGATTCATTTTGTGACGAACAAAATTCGCAAAACGCTCGTCGAGCTCGGCTTTTCGGAAGTGTACACGTACGCGTTTGTTTCCGCGGGTGAAGTTGAAGTGGAAAATCCGCTTGCCGGCGACAAAAAGTTTCTCCGCACCGACCTCGCCACCGCCATGTCCGCCTCGCTCGAACACAATTTTAAATATCTTGACTTGCTCGGGCTGAAACACGTCAAGCTTTTTGAAATCGGCAAAACGTTCCGAAAGATACAACCGCTGAAAGCGAGCGGTGGTCGCATGACCAAAGAAATAGATGAGTTTCTGCACCTCTCACTCGGTGTGAAATATCCAAAAAGCACCAAGTCGCATGTGCCGGACGAGGAAATCACAAAAGCTATCCAAGCGATCGAGTCCGCGCTCGGTGTTTCGGTCGGCAACGTGTCCGTCGTCGGCGGTCAGGCGGAGATTGACCTCGAGCGAATACTTTCCGAGGTGACAATACCCGCGGAATACGCCGAAAAATATCCGGAAGAATTCTGGCAACTGGTCACGCCGAATGTCTCGTATAAACCCATCTCGCCATATCCTTTTGCCGTTCGCGATGTGGCGGTGTTCGTGCCGAGTACCGTTTCGGAAAACGACGTTGTGAATATCATTAAAGAAAAAATCACACCACTGGTGGTGCGATTCTCACTGTTTGATACATTTATAAAAACTTTTCCAGATGGTACCACAAAAACCTCATACGCATTCCGCCTCGTCTTCCAATCACCGGAAAAAACTCTCACCGACGACGACATCAACGCCGTCATGAATCCGATTTACGAAACGCTGAAAGCGCAGGAAGGATTTGAAATTAGATAAAAAGCTACCCGGGCTTTTTGCCCGGGTTGGTCACAGAAGTTCGAAGTTTAATTTGGTGAAAATCAAGTCATCTCTGAAGTAGTATATTTCTGCCGATAGTATATTAATACCAAAAGAACAAAAAGGATTTACTCCTTTTTCTGTCAGATAAATAAGGAGTGTTGGCATTTTGCCAGCCATTGTTCGACCTTGGTCTTTCCACGACATAACTAGTCTCGTTGTTGCTATTTGAATATAATCGTCGCCAATTCTGACATGAGCCGTTTTGCCTTTGTTCTGATTGGAAATTTCAAGGACTGCTCGCTGCTCTGCAAGTTTTATCATTTTTTCTTCTCCTGTCCATAACCCTACTCCAATCCCCAAAAAAGTCCAGAAAAAGCTTTTGCATTGGCTTAAAATATGTTATACTTTACTCACATATGGCTACAAAAAAAGAGGCTGAAAAGAAGGCTAAAAAGGACGCATACGATGCCGGGGCAATCCAGGTGTTGGAGGGTTTGGAGCCGGTGCGAAAGCGTCCCGGAATGTACATTGGTACGACCGGTCCGGACGGCTTGCACCACCTCATTTGGGAAATTTTTGACAACTCACGCGACGAAGCCATGGGCGGTTTTGCAGACGAAATCGAGGTCTCACTCCTGCCCGGCAACCGCGTGCGCGTGACCGACAACGGCCGCGGTATCCCGGTAGACGTGATGAAACAGACGAAAGTCTCCGCGCTCGAAACAATCATGACCACGCTCCACGCCGGCGGAAAATTCGGCGGTGCCGGCGGCGGGTACAAAGTCTCCGGCGGTTTGCACGGCGTCGGTGCGTCAGTGGTGAACGCGCTGTCCATTTACTGCAAAGTTGTGGTGCACAAAGACGGCGGCGTGTATGTGCAGGAATATTCTCAGGGCAAGAAAAAAGCCAGCGTCAAGAAAATCGGCACGACAAAAGCGCATGGTACCATCGTGACCTTCGAACCCGACAAGGCAATTTTCCCGGAAATTGAATGGGACTTCAATCGCGTGGTGGATCACTTGCGACAGCAGGCGTATCTGGTCAAAGGTCTGCATATCACCGTGAACGATTTGCGCGGATTGCCGGAAAACATTATCGGAAAAATAAAAGACGACGAAGTGTATCGTCTGGCGGACTATTTTGCCGAGGTTGGTATCGACGTGCCATCGATGTCTTTTTATTTTGAAGGCGGTTTGCTCTCGCTCGTCAAATTCTACAATTCCACCCAGAAGCCGGTTCACAAAAATATTTTTTACGTCGAGAAAAAAATCGGGGAGTACGAGTCAGTCGAGGTGTCGTTGCAGTACGTTGATGATATTTCCACGCGCATCCTCGCGTTCGCGAACAACATCCACACGCCCGAGGGCGGTACACATGTCACCGGTTTCAAAACTGCGCTTACTCGCATTTTGAACGCGTACGGTCGCAAGAATAATTTGATAAAAGAAAGCGAGGACAACTTCACCGGCGACGACGTGCTCGAGGGTCTGACCGCGGTCATTTCCGTCAAGTTGCAGGAGATTCAGTTCGAAGGCCAAACGAAAGCCAAACTCGGCACCGTCGAGGCACAAGCATCGGTTAACAATGTGTTCTCTGAGGCATTCAATTATTTTCTCGAGGAAAATCCGGACGACGCACGGGCGATTATCGGCAAAGTTGTGCTCGCACTCAAAGCGCGCAAGGCCGCAAAAGCCGCGAAGGATTCCGTTCTGCGCAAGGGCGTGCTCGAAGGTATGACGCTTCCCGGTAAGCTCGCAGATTGTCAGTCGAAGTCCGCAGAAGATTCTGAGTTGTTTATTGTGGAAGGGGATTCCGCAGGTGGTACAGCAAAGACCGGTCGTGACAGAAAGACGCAGGCTATTTTGCCTTTGCGCGGGAAAATTTTGAACATCGAGCGAGCGCGACTCGACCGCATGCTCGAGTCCGAGCAGATTAAAAACCTGGTGCTTGCGCTTGGTACGGCTATCGGCGACACGTTCGACATTTCCAAACTTCGCTATCACAAAATCATCATCGCAACGGATGCCGATGTGGACGGTGCGCACATTCGCACGCTCATTTTGACGCTCTTGTACCGTTTCTTCCGACCGCTCATCGACGGCGGGTTTGTGTACATCGCTCAACCGCCGCTTTTCAAAATTAAAATCGGCAAGGAATTGCATTACGTCTACACCGAGCCGGAAATGGAAGGGTTCAAGAAAGAACACGGCTTGAACATTTCGCCGACGGATGTTCAACTTCCCGATGCCGAGCGTTCTAGTGCCGATGTTGACGAGGATGAAAACAATCCCGATGCCGAAGTTGAAGACGGGCCTGCTACCAAAGGCAAGGCAACATCGGCAGCGGGACGGAAAGTTTCCATCCAACGCTACAAAGGTCTCGGAGAAATGAACGCCGAGGAACTCTGGGAAACAACCATGGACCCCGCTCGACGCATCCTCAAACAAGTGGCAATCGACGACGTGGTCGGCGCCGACAAAGTCTTCGACGTCCTCATGGGTTCCGATGTTGCGAGCCGCAAATCATTTATTCAGTCGAACGCAACAAAAGCTACGATAGACATATAAAATATGAAATATGTACCTGGTACCTATTTCTTTTCTTTAATTTCCTCCACCAATTTTTTCACTAATTCATCCACTGACATTTGCCCGAGCTGTCCCTTGTCGCGGGATTCGAGCGTGACCGCATTTGCCTCGACTTCTTTATCTCCGAGCACGATCCAGTACGGAATTTTTTCATTTTTGGTGGCGCGGACTTTCTTGCCGAGGTTTTCATCCTCGTCATCGAAGTCGACGCGTACACCAACGGCTTTCAAAACGTCCGCAACTTTCTGTGCATACTCTGTGTGGTTGGTTCGTACCGGTATCACCTTGACCTGCACCGGTGCGAGCCAGAGCGGGAAGTTGCCCGCGAAGTGTTCAATCATCACGCCCATGAAGCGTTCAAGCGAACCGGAAATGGCGCGGTGTATGACAACCGGTCTTTCTTTCTCACCTTTTTCATTTGTGAAAGATAAGTCAAATCTCTCTGGCAAGTTGAAA
>CAIXDB010000136.1 GCA_903918125.1 uncultured bacterium
AGATTATTTTCTTGAGGTTCGAGAAGTTCGCTGGCGAAGCTTCGCCAGACAGATTGCTCCGGGGAACTTATTTCAACGAGATTTTGTCCGCGATATTTATTCCTATCTCCCTCGCATCTGCACCAATCGGGAAATGTCGGTGAACGACATGGTTGCAGGAACGGCGAATTTGCTTACGTCCGGTGTCCACGAGGTGCACGAGTACGTGGTCGGCTGGTCGGTGTCGATACCGCCGGCTTTGTTAAGCAGTGCCGTCGAGCTGGCCGCCAAAGCCCACGACAACTTGACGCCTCGCGGTGCGGACGCGTCGGTCCAAATATAGTCCGTACCGCTGGCGATAATCATGTGCGCATTTGTCACCACACCACTCGTGTTGGTGACGACGAAATCCCCACGCATGTTTTTCGATGCGGTGTACACAGTGCCGGACATGCTCGATGTCGTGGCAGTTGCCGGTATGGAAAACGTACAGGTTTGAATCGCACCAGAGGCAATAAGGTCGTGCATTGATTGTCGGAGAGCCACAGCTGTGACAGGTGCGTTGCTCGACGATTGGGTCACAGGTTTTTTGCCTGTTGTCATGAGCACGACGACGAGGATGATAATAACAATCAACCCGACGACTAACCACCAAATTTTCTTATTCATTATTTTGTTGTTACGCTAATAACAGACTGATATGCGCATATAGTACCACATCCACAAAATTTCTTCACACAAAGTTGTGGAAATGTGATATGCTGAATGAGAAACATTTCATTTCACAAAAATTTTAATAATTAACCAACACTACAATGGCTGACACCACATCAAACACACCGCGACCGTCTTTCTTCCGACGCGTTTGGAATTTTGCAAAATCGGGCTGGGGCATCACGCTCATCGTCATCATTCTCGCCGTCGGCGCGTATTTTGCATTGCACAAAACCAAAAGTCCGTACACATTTGTGCCGGTGACGCAAGGTCCGATCACCGAGTCGGTTTCGGTCACAGGGAACACCACGCCGATACAGAGCGTCACGCTCGGCTTTGCAAACAGCGGAACGATTTCGGCGGTGTACAGTGACGTCGGACAGCATGTCACGTCCGGACAAGTGCTCGCGCAGCTCAATGTGAGCGACCTCAATGCGCAGCTCGCGCAGGCGCAGGCCAACGTCGACACGCAGACGGCCAATCTCGAAAATCTGAAAGCCGGAGCACAGCCTGCGGACATCGCTTCGTCACAAGCGGCGCTGGACAAAGCGAACCAAGACCTCGCCAACATGTATTCGCAGATTTCGGACATCGCCAACGACGCATTCAGCAAAGCCAACGACGCGGTGCGCACGCAGACGAACGGCCTTTTTTCCAATCCGGAGAACAGTAGTATTCAACTCATGTTCAACACAAACAATTCGCAAGCGGGAACGAACGCCCGCACCGAACGCCTGGCGCTTGCCGGCACACTGAACATCTGGCAGCAGGAACTTTTGGGTGTGGATGCGCAGTCATCGACGACTCAACTGGACAGCACGTTGCAGGACAGCTTGTCGTATCTTTCAAGTGTGCATACGTTTCTTCTCGACATTTCGTCGGCGCTCAACGGCGCGACAAACGTGAGCACGACCGCGCTTGCCAGTGATCAGATGAGTGTCGGAACGGCATTGTCGGAAGTGAACACCGCTGTCAAAAATCTCAACACTATCGAGCAAAACATTTCGTCGCAGAAACTTCTCGTGACGCAAGCGCAGGCGAACCTGACGCTCAAAAAAGCCGGCTCGACGCAACAGGCAATCGACGCGCAACAAGCGCAAGTGGAGCAAGCGCAAGCCAGCGTAGCGAGTGTTGAGGCAAAATTGGCGAATTCGAAAATCGTCTCGCCGATTGATGGTGTAGTCACGCAGTTTGATGCCAAGGTCGGGCAGATCGCCAGCCCGGGCGTGACGCTCGTGTCGGTCATTTCCGGCAGTCAGTTTGAGGTGGACGCCGAAGTGCCGGAAACGGACATCGGCAAAGTGGCGGTCGGCAACAAAGTCGACATGACATTCGACGCCTTTCCGAATGACACCTTCACCGGCAAAGTCTTTTACATCGACCCGGCGGAAACCATCGACCAAGGTGTGGTGGATTACAAAGTGAAAGTGTCGTTCGACACGCCGGACGCGCGTATCAAGTCCGGACTGACCACGAACCTGACCATCGAAACGAAAACTGACCAGAACGCGCTCATTTTGCCACAGTATGCCATTGTGCAAAACAACTCGGGCACGTTCGTCGAAGTCCTGCAAGGCAAAACAGCGACCGACACGCCGGTGACGCTCGGCATCCAGGATTTGAACGGCAACGTGGAAATTCTGTCCGGCGTGACGGCGGGGGAGCAGGTAATAAATATAGGACTGAAACAGTAGTTTTTTTGAAATTTTAAAATTCTTTCTCGACACAATCATTTTCGGAGCCGTTCGCTCTCTCCTGCGGAGAGCTCACTTAAGTTCTCGGTCGCGACTTGTCAAGAGCCCGTGTTACACCGGGTCATTGACAAGACCAAGCCTTGCGAAGCTGTCACACAGCTTCTCACCTGCGAATGCTCCGAAAATGATTGTGTCTTCGACGAATTTTAAAATTTCAAAACCACACACATGATCGAAGTAAAAAACCTCAGAAAAGAATACCCCGAAGGCGAAACGCCGACCATCGCACTGCACGACGTGAATTTCTCAATCGCGGAAGGCGAATTCGTGTCCATCATGGGACCGTCCGGCTCGGGCAAGTCGACACTGCTTCACATTTTGTCGTTCCTTGATCGTCCGACCGGCGGTTCGTACAAATTTCTCGGCAAAGGCATCGACGAAATGAGCGACAAAGATCTCGCGCGAGTGCGCAACGCCGACATGGGTTTCGTCTTTCAGTCGTTCAACTTGCTTTCACGACTGTCGGTGTATGATAACGTGGAGGTGCCACTCTTGTACTCGACCGTTCCACCGGCGGAGCGTCGCAAGCAAATCGAAAACGCGGTCAACTCCGTCGGTCTCGGCGAAAAATTGTTCATCGAAGCGGGGCGGCTTTCCGGTGGTCAGAAACAACGCGTAGCCATCGCTCGCGCACTCGTGACGAACCCCGGCGTGATTTTTGCCGACGAACCGACTGGTAACCTCGACTCGGTTTCCGGCGCGCAGGTCATGGAAATTTTGGAGGGACTGCACGACAAAGGTCACACCATCGTGCTCGTGACCCACGAAACGTTCACCGCCGAATTCGCCGATCGCATCATTCATATCAAAGACGGCACGGTCGAGAGTGACATGCCGGTCGAAAAATCTCGTCACAGTAAACAAGAATTCATAAAATAACATGCTTGTAAAAGACGCTTTCAAAACATCTATTCGCGCGCTGACTCACGGAAAAATGAGGTCCATTTTGACCATGCTCGGCATCGTCATCGGCATCGCCTCGGTCATTATTCTCATGTCCATCGGCCAGTCTGTGCAAGGTTTGATTTTGAACGAAGTTGAAGGCATCGGCTCGAACCTCATTTTCGTCATTCCCGGCGGTTCGACCAACGGCAAGTTCGCTGCGCCGGCCGCTTCGCAGGGTATTGTCATCAAAACGCTCGTCCAACAGGACCTCGACGCGCTCGCTCGCGAGCCGTCCATCTCGGCAGTGACCGCCGAAGTGCGCGGACAGGGCAAAGCGGTGTACGGCGACAACAACGAGACGATTACATACGAAGGAATTCCGGCAAACTATTTCGTCATTCGCCAGTTTAACACGCAGGAAGGATATCCGTTCACGCAAAATGATGTCGACTCGCTGAACCATGTCGCGGTCATCGGCTCGGAGCTTGCCACGACACTTTTCGGCAACCTCGATCCGCTCGGTAAATATATTCGCCTGCAAAATGTCTCGTTCCGCGTCGTCGGTGTGCTCGAGAAAAAGGGAACCGGCGTCGGCGGTGTCGACCAAGACAATCTTGTCGTCGTGCCGATGAGCGTGGCGCAGAAACAAATGCTCGGCATCGACTATTTTAATGTCATCACAGTGCAGGCAAACCCCGCGTACACCATCGACTTCGTCACATCGCGTGTGTCGAGTGTTCTGCAAAACGATCACGGCATCACCGACCCGAACAAAGACGATTTCACTGTCGAAACGCAGGCGAGTGTGTTGTCGATACTCGGCACGGTTACGTCCGCGCTCACATTATTCCTCGCCGCCATTGCCTCCATTTCGCTCATCGTCGGCGGTATCGGCATCATGAACATCATGCTCGTGTCGGTGACGGAACGCACGAAAGAAATCGGCCTCCGCAAAGCTGTCGGCGCAACCGACATGGATATTTTGCAACAATTTTTGATTGAGTCGGTCTTGTTGACACTCGCCGGCGGACTCATCGGCATCGCCACCGGCGCGACCGTTGTTGGTTTGATATATTTTGTCATCTCGACATTTTTCTCCTCGCTCGGCTGGGTCTTTGCTTTTCCGCTTTCGGCAGTGTTTCTCGGTCTTGGGGTCTCCACTCTCGCCGGCATGGGTTTCGGTATTTATCCCGCCTACCAAGCCGGCAAGAAAAACCCGATCGATGCACTGCGGTATGAGTAGACTTTTTTGTGCAAAAGAGTAAGGTGGTGCAAGAGGTGAGTGATGAACCGAATTGTAAAATTCTTGAAAGACGCCGATGTGTATAACAGAAAAGGGATATTTTTGAGTGTTTGGTATCTGTTTCTTTGTTGGGTAATGTACCAAGCCGAAAAAAGTATTGTTTCCTTGCCGATAATCATTTTGGGTTGTATTGGTGGAATGATATTCGGCCTGCTTTTAATCGCAAAAATTGCTGTTCCGTATTCGCGATGGATCGACTTGAACACCGAGAAACTTGGTGCACGACTCAGCGCATGGATGAACAAAAAATTTCCGTTGTAGATGTAGGAAAACAAAAGGTCTCGCTTCGGCGGGGCCTGTTTCATTTATATTTTCCCAACACCTCTTTCACCTCGTTAATCGGAATTGAAAACCCGATGCCGGTCGAGCCTTCGGCGCTTGGGTTGTGAAAATGGGGTCAACCACTATTTTCAAAATCAATACGCGCTCATGTCGGAGTTGATGCCGTTGACCGTGGCTTGGATGTACGATTGCGTGGCGACGACAGCGATCCAAACGGTGACGACGGTGGAAAGTATCAAAAGTGTCCAGGCGATCGTGCCGATTTGTTTTAATTTCGGATCGGGGGATTTATAATATCGCATGCCTTTCCATCGCGTGACGTAGAGAAAACAAATCATCGGCAAAATGATGCTGAACGCATACAAGCCGACTTGCGCCCCGACGGTCGTCGACAAGGGAGCAGAGTTTAGTTTCGTTCCGCAGTTTGGACAGAAATACCAATTCGCCAAAACCGGCTGGTGACATGTCGGACAAATGTTTGAAGTGGGTTCCATGTTTACGTGAAGATTATGCAGCTTTTTTCTCCTGTTGCGTTTCTGACTCCTCCGATTTTTTCGGCGCAGGGAATTCTATGACATTGTTTTTATTTTCAATGTTGTCCGGTACGATTTCTCCTTGTCCTTCAGTGTCCATGTTGCCAAAAGCTACCGCGCCTTCCGGTTTCGGACCTTTGCCGAGAAGCCACAGCGACTGTGCATGATCACGTTTGTACTGCTCGTCCAGCGCGCGTTTTCTCTCCTCCTCCGATCCCATGTTCATTTCCGAACCGAACACCTCCTCGCCGTCCGCTCGCGTGTATAATTTTTCCGGGTTCATGTGTGTGAAATTAGAATTATAATATTATTTGAACGCAAAAGCCATCAGCACGATAGTCAGCGCGTTCAGAACCACCAATATGGTGACGAGCAGGGTTTTTGACCCCACCGCGCTCGGATTCATTAAAATAAAAACTGTGTAGATTATCGCGACAATCGCCGCACCGAGAAAATTTCCTTTGATCATGGTTGTATAGTTAGGTTGAGCGAATAAAACGACTTGCAGGTATTATACCATATTCTCTTTGTCAATGAATTTGCGGATGAGGTGGGATTCGAACCCACGATACCGGTTAGGGTATGGCGGTTTAGTAAACCGCTATCGTCGACCACTTGAT
>CAIXDB010000137.1 GCA_903918125.1 uncultured bacterium
ATGATGAGAAAACTCAAAGTGCAGTTATGATGCAATTGCTTATCATCGGAGAGTACTCCAAACGTATTTCCTTAGAGACAAAATCAAAAATTAATCTGCCCTGGAAAGATATTGCCGGTTTTCGAGATATGGTAGTTCATGAATACTATGAAATGTCTCTTTTTGTTGTTTGGGAAAGCACACAAATTGATATTCCTGAATTGAAAGCAAAATTACTAGCGTTTACTGATCTAAAATAAATACTATGACTGAACTCGAAAAACAGAGACACTCACTTGCGCACTTGCTCGCGGCGGCGGTTTTGCAGATTTGGCCGAGTGCCCTGCCGACGCTTGGACCGGCGATAGATACCGGCTTTTATTATGACTTCGAATTCTCCACCGCGATTTCCGAGAAAGATTTCGGAAAAATTGAGCAGAAAATGCGAGAGATTGGCAAAAAATGGAAAGGTTTTGAGAAAAAAGAAGTGTCGTACGAGGAAGCCAAGAAACGTTTTGCCGGCAATCCGTACAAACTCGAACTAATTGAAGAAATTCACGCCAAAGGCGAACCTATAACGCTCTACACGTCCGGTGAGGGCGCTCATACTTTCACTGACCTCTGTCGTGGCGGGCATGTCGAGAATTTTGCGGACGTGGACATGTCCGGTTTCAAACTCGAGCGCGTTGCCGGTGCATATTGGCGCGGTGACGAGAAAAATAAAATGCTCACGCGCATGTATGGCCTGGCATTTGAAAACAAGGAGGCGCTCGCGGCGTACGAACTCCAGCAGGAGGAGGCTCGCAAACGCGATCACCGCAAGCTTGGAAAAGAAATGAAACTCTTCACCATTTCCGACCTCGTCGGCGCAGGACTTCCACTCATGCAACCGAACGGCATGATTATCCGCAAGGAAATCGAAGACTATCTGTGGGATTTGCACAAACACAAAGGCTACCAGCGCGTCTGGACTCCGCACATGGCAAAAGAGTCGCTCTACGAAACATCCGGTCATGCGGCAAAGTTCGGCGACGAGCTTTTCCGCGTCACGGGCGGCGACGAACAATTTTTCCTCAAACCGATGAACTGTCCGCACCACATGCAGATTTTCGCCGACAATCAGTTTTCATATCGCCACATGCCGGTGCGATATTTTGAGCCGGCAACCGTGTATCGATACGAAAAAGCCGGACAGCTCGCTGGACTGACTCGCGTGCGTTCAATCACCCAAGACGACGGGCATCTGTTCTGTCGCGTCACACAAATCGGCGAGGAAGTTTCGACCATCGTCGGCATCATCAAAGATTTTTATACAACCATGAATATGATGGAGGGGTATTGGGTGCGACTGTCCGTACGAGGAGATGATATGAATAAGTTTATCGGTAGCGATGAAGTGTGGCAAAAAGCCGAAGCCGCGCTCGAAACTGCTGCAAAAGAAAATGGGTTGAATTACAAACGTGGCGAGGGCGAGGCTGCCTTCTACGGACCGAAACTCGATTTTATGTTCAAGGACGCCATCGGTCGCGAATGGCAACTTGCCACGATTCAATGCGATTTCAATTTGCCGGAACGCTTTGACTTGTCTTTCACAAATGAAAAAGGTGAGAAGGAACGACCGGTGGTAATACACCGCGCCATTTCCGGTTCGCTTGAACGCTTTATGGGTGTGATGATTGAGCACTTCGCCGGCAACTTCCCGCTCTGGCTTGCGC
>CAIXDB010000138.1 GCA_903918125.1 uncultured bacterium
ACAGGAGCTGGTAGTACTCGCCTTTGCGACCCTTGACGATCGGCGCAAAAATTTCCACTTGTCTGCTGGCATTCTCCAATGCAGTCTCAAGAGTTTTTCCAAGTTCAGACTTCCCTTTTTTACCTGAATTTTTCTTTGCATCCGTGTCAAGGACGGTCCTTGCCATTTGGCTTCGCATGGCAAAGACCGTCTTTGACACTTCTCCGCTGATTTCTTTTTGCTTAACCGCGATTTTCTCTAGCACAAAATTTTTAATTTCTTCGTTTGAAAGTTTTGTGATTTCCAGTCCACACACCAGACAATGTGGATGCCCAATGCGCGCATACAAAATACGCAGATAGTCGTAGATTTCGGTGATGGTCGCGACCGTTGAGCGCGGGTTGTTCGAGCGACTTTTCTGGTCGATGGAAATGGCCGGCGAGAGTCCGCTGATTTCATCCACATCCGGCTTCTGCATTTGTCGGAGAAACTGTCGCGCGTACGACGAAAGCGACTCCACGTATCGACGCTGACCTTCGGCGAAAATAGTGTCGAACGCAAGCGACGACTTGCCCGAGCCGGACAGTCCGGTAAAAACAATCATTTTGTTTCTCGGCATCTCCACCGTGATATTTTTCAGATTATGCGTCCGCGCACCTTTGACCACAATCAATTCGCTCGGCTGTGCGCTTATTTTTGTATTTTTTTGTTTTCCCATGTATGTAAAATGATTCCGCGAATACGCAAACAGACCCCCGCTTCGGCGTATGGGTTGTGCATGAGTGGAACTATACCATACAATATGCTATTATCCAAACAGGAAAGGAGGTCTTCATGGCGAGCAAGCGACGATTGCGGCGACGCAGTTGTGAAAGCAAAATTCGGCATGAAAAACAGGTAGACGCATGGGTTCACGCGAAAAAACTTGGCATGCCGGAGTGGTTGCCATACAAATGTCATTTCTGCCACGACTGGCATGTTGGCAGTCCAAATAAACGTACCCAGCGCGCTCTTATGGCACGAGGAAAGTAGGAAAAGGTGCACGGAAGATATCCCGTGCACCTTTTGTTTTTTGACATGGTAAAGCCCCCGATGTTCTGGAGGCCTGTAGCTTGGCCGGAAATTCGTCGGCCGGGAAAAACGGAGTCGTTATGACCTGCGGGTCATAACGAGACTCCTCATGGAATCACAAATCTTAAGTGATCTGGCGAGCGGCGACGAAAAAAAACACGTTTGATACAATCATAGGCATTACTCGGCTGGTGACCGTGAAGAACTAGTCTGAAATAAACATAGCGCAACCATGAAATTATGTCAAATCAACTTATCCACTTTTTGGCAATCAAAAAGCCCCCGATGTTTTGGGGGCTTGATGTACTACCGTACTACTTTTTCGTTCCGCGATCGGGCAAGACTTATCCCTTTAATACTTCGAGGTATAAATCTCGCCCGCGTCGCCGGTCGGCCGGTGTGCTACAGATAAGTGGCCGTCGCCGGCGGCGAATCGCCGCCCGAAACCAGGTTGTTGCCGGCGCCCGAGGCGACCGAAATCGACGTCATATAATTTTTCTCAACCAAGACATTCGAAACAGCGAACGGGCGCCCGCGACTGCGTGTTCGATTCATACGAACCTCCATTGGGCTCAGGCTCTAGTCCTGAAAACCCACACTGCGAACTGCACGAACAAAAATACTTTTTTGAAAGAGCTAAATACGCTGATTAGGATACCACACATCCACAAAATAAGTCAAGGGAATTGCATGTGAAAATCAAAATACTTTTTGCAGTGTGAAAAATGTGGCTCAAAATAAGGATGATTTTTGACATGCGAGAAAACGAGATATTTGACGAAAAGTATGATATGATATGTTAAATGAAACACAAGACTTTGACCGGGAAGATTAGCATCAATTCCAAGGGAGTTGGTTTTTTTGATATTGAGCCGGTGGACAAGACGAAAAAAATAGATAGAAAAGAGAGTATTGAGATTCAGCCCGAGAATATCAACCGGGCTTTTCACGATGATATTGTCGAAATTCAGTTAACTGGCGAAAAAAGTTGGACAAAAGGTGTTGACCGTCCGCAAGGAAAAGTTCTGCGAGTGGTGGAGCGTGCAAAAAATGAATATGTTGGGACGGTGACTCAAAAGGACAGAAAAACTTTTGTTGTGCCGGATGACAAAAGAATGTACGCCGATATTTTTCTGTCGGAAAAAGACTCCAAAATTCCTGTCGGAAAAAAAGTGTTGGTAAAAATCGATTGGCAAAAAAGCGAAAAAGGACTGACAGGCAGTGTGGTGAAAATAATCGGGCAATCCGGCGAGAACAACACCGAAATGGAAGCTATTGTGCTCGAGAAAGGTTTTCGCGTCGAGTTCCCCACCCCGGTTGAGGCTGAAGCGCATGAATGGA
>CAIXDB010000139.1 GCA_903918125.1 uncultured bacterium
GCTTGCCGTGTCGACTGCGACGGTCGGTATCAGCAAATCGTTTTTTGCTCTGACCGCCACAGGGCAAGGTGGTGCAACGGACGCGGTGACCACTGTCGGACAAAACGTACCGATAAACATTACGTGGCAGAACACCCTTCCCGACAATGTGGTCAACGACACCATCAACGCGGTCATTTCCGGCAATGTCTTTGACCAAGCCTCCGTGCAGACGCAGAACAGCGGGTACTATCAGTCCGTGAGCAACACCGTGACGTGGGACAAAACGGATATCAGTGGTCTGGCGCAACTCTCGCCGGGAGATTCGGGACAGACGTCATTCACGCTTAGTCCACTTTCTGACCCGGTGGCAGTGCGTTCGATTAAAAATCCGCACATCGACGTGGCGGTGACCATGACCGGCACGCGCACATCCGACTCGTCGATTGTCACGTCGACTGCCGACATGACTATTCGTTTGCAATCCATCCTCGGACTTTCGGCACGGTCACTTCGCTCGTCCGGACCCTTTACCAACACCGGTCCGATACCGCCCACGCACGACACGCAGACGACGTACACCGTGACGTGGACACTAACCAACACGACCAATGATATAGGTGGCACGACCGTGACGTCGATTCTTCCACAAAACGTGACGTGGCTCGGGCAGACCGACCCAGCGAGCGAGCGCGTGACCTTCGACCCCGGCACACGCACGGTGACGTGGAATGCGGGGCTCGTGTCGTATGGTACCGGCTACATCTACTCGGCTCGCACGGTGTCGTTCCAAGTCGGATTGACGCCAAGCATCACGGACGTCGGTGCGCAACTTCCATTAACCTCGCCAATCAACGCGGTCGGCACGGACACGTACGCGTCGACAACCGTTTCGGCGAGTGCGTCTCCCGTCGGTACGCGCTATTCGGACGCTGGTTTTTTGCAAGGCAACGATGTTGTGAAATAGGTCAATTCAGGGTAGTATAAAAAAATGACAGACAAAAATTCAGACTTGATGGAAAAAATCGTGTCGCTCTGCAAGCGGAGAGGGTTTGTGTATCCCGGCTCGGAGATTTATGGCGGACTTGCCGGCACGTGGGACTACGGTCCGTACGGAGTGGCGTTGCGACAAAATATAAAAAACGCGTGGTGGAAAATGTTTGTGACCAACCGCGAGGATATGTATGGTGTGGATGCATCGCTCATCACATCCGCCCGAATTTGGGAAGCGTCCGGACATCTCGGCGCCGGTTTTGCCGACCCGATGGTGGAGGATACAAAAACAAAAAAAAGGTATCGCGCGGACCATTTGTTGGAAGCGCACAACATTGACCCGGCAGGCATGTCCGTGGAAGACATGGACGCAGTGATTAAAGAAAAGAAAATCAAATCACCCGACGGAAACCCGCTCGGAGAGGCGAGAAAATTCAACATGATGTTTCCCGTCTCGATGGGTTCGATGCAAAGCGCCGACTCGGTTGCGTACTTGCGTGGCGAAACCGCACAGGGAATGTTTGTGAATTTTAAAAATATTCTCGACTCGTTTCACCCGAAGTTGCCGTTTGGTATGGCACAAATTGGCAAGGCGTTTCGCAACGAAATTTCACCGGGCAATTTTATTTTTCGTTTGCGCGAGCTCGAACAAATGGAGATCGAATATTTTGTGGAAGAAAAAGATTGGAAAGAAAAATTTGAATATTGGAAGGAGCGGATGGTTGAATGGATGAAACATATCGGATTGCCGACAGAACACGTTCACGAACTCGAAGTGGGGGAGAAAGACCGCGCGCACTACTCGAAACGCACGGTGGATTTTGAATTTGATTTTCCGTTCGGCAAAAAAGAATTATACGGTTTGGCATACCGCACGGACTTTGATTTGAAAAATCATTCCGCCGCCAGTGCCGTCGACTTGTCGTATTTCGACGAAGAGAAAAAGGAACGCTTTATTCCGCACGTCATCGAGCCGACGTTTGGCGTTGACCGCACGCTCCTCGCTATTTTGTCGTCTGCATACACCGAAGACGAAATCGGCGGGGAAGTCAGAACATATTTGAAATTGTCTCCGAACATTGCGCCGGTCACGGTTGCAGTCTTTCCACTTCTTAAAAATAAACCGGAGCTCGTTACGAAAGCACGTGAAATATACATTGAGCTGAAAAAACATTTCATGTGCGAGTTTGACGACAACGGCAACATCGGCAAGCGCTACCGCCGTCAAGATGAGATAGGAACGGTTGTAACATGTACAGCAGATTTTCAAACATTGGAGGATGACACAGTTACATTACGTGACAGGAATACGGCGAAACAGATCAGAATAAAAATCTCAGAATTAGAAGAAAAAGTTAATAAGATCATTGAAGGTGAAAATTTTTTCTCCTAATCTCCCATTAAATAATCTCAACAATATCCCTATCAGTTTTTTGTA
>CAIXDB010000140.1 GCA_903918125.1 uncultured bacterium
GCGATTCTCTGCAAAAGAATTATACGCGGGTGCGATTCCCGCCCAGGCCTCAGGAAAAAGCGTAGCTTTTTCTGCGGGGATTGCACTGATTTCCCGTCAATGCCTGGGTGGCGGAACTGGTATACGCGCGACACTTAAAATGTCGTCCTGCAAAGGATATGGGTTCGATTCCCATCTCAGGCACATTACAAATTTCATTTTTTGTAATATAGTGATATAAAGTTTGCGTCCATAGCTCAGCTGGTAGAGCAGGTCCCTCTTAAGGACAAGGTCGTTGGTTCGATCCCAACTGGACGCACAAAATTAAATAAAAAAAACTTTAATTTGACAAATACTGGGCGAGTGGTGTAATTGGTAAACACGCCAGTCTTAGGAACTGGTGGCGCAAGCCGTGGAGGTTCAAGTCCTCTCTCGCCCACAAACAGAATTACTCGTCGGATTTTGTGAAAATTTCTGCGGGAAAAGCGGGGGATGACGTGACGGAGTGGTCGGCATTTAAAATAAGATATTCAAAATCAAAATGCTCGAGCATGGTTTCGGGCGAAACAAAAAAGAGCGCGGTAGCGAGAATATCGGCGAGGATCGTCGTATCTGCAGTAACCCACAGTGCGAGAATGTGTTCCGGCGATTTGAGTTTCCGCGGGTCGATAATGTGATGCATCATGCCGTGCGCGCCTGGCCAGCGACGACGATTGCCGGCCGATGCACACAAGCTCTGATTGCAGATGGTCGCCACACCGATAGCCTCGTTGGTTTGCTCCGGATTTTCCAACCCGACGCGAAACGTCTCATTGCGCGTGCTTCGATGTCGCATATCCCCGCCCGCGTCAACGCAATACGACGTGATACCGTTTTTCTCGAGCAACTCCGACACGATGTCCACGAGATAACCTTTGCCAGCCGCGCCGAAGTCGAGCATGACCGGCTCCTTCAGCACCACATGCGGAAAGTCGTACGCCAGCACGTCGTCCCACGCCTTCGGCACGGTCATTGCTTTCTGCCGCAACGTGTAGTCGCGATCGTAGCCGGCATCGACAAGCACTTGGCCGATGAGCGGTGTGACGAGTCCGCCGGTCGCGTCGTACACTTTTCGATACAGCGCGAACATTCGTTCTGCATCCGCGGGCAACTCGTACACACCGGCTTTCTCCGCCATTTCGAGCACGAGCGAGGTTTTGCGAAACCGAGAATAGTTCTGATCGAACTCGCCGATTCTATTTTGAATATCGCTGAAAATCTGCGCCAAGCGGTTCACTTCGAACGAGACATCGTCGAAGACATGCACGCGCCAATGCGTGCCGATAGCCTCAAATTCCCAGGTCGGTATTTTCATACGATAAGAATACTACGCTTTAGCTTGAGCTTCAATCTGCGTGAGAGCATTGTCAAAACCTTGTGGTGTCAGTGATGAGCCGGAAACCGTGTCGAGCGAGATAGTGTTTATTTTCTTGCCGATGACGAGCGCTTTGTAGCCGGAAATAAACATGTTCTGATATCGTCGCGATGTGCCGTCATTGGAACCTGACACTGCGCTGGTGGCCACAATAATATCGTTTTTCAAGGTCACTGTGATGTCGATTGATTCCTGACCGCCCGGTGCACGGTACGTGCCGACCGCCGAGTATGTGCCATCTTTATAGACACTTGTCTGAACCGATGTCGGAGTTTGGGTTGGTGTCACGGCAGAAACACTCGGTGCCGGTTGTGTCGGCACGGTCGTCGGCGTCGTAACCGTCGTTCCGCTCGTTGTCGTCTGACCGGTCGTGTCCGCCGTGGCCACTACCGGGTTTGCAATATTCTGACTACCTTTTGATGTCACGAATATGTATCCGAGACCGGCCACGAGCACGATCGCCACGAGCACGATACCGATTCCCCGCGCACTACCGCTTTGGAGAAAACTTTTTGATGTTGATTTCATGAATGATGTTAAAAACTAATCAAGCTGGTTCATCGTAATACCGTGGTCGAGAAGAATCTGCTTCAATGTTTTGCCGGACTGCATCTCACTTTTGACCATCTGCGGGTCAAGACCAAGCTGAACGGCAAGTGTTGCAGCTTTCGTCGGAGAGTTGAACCGGTGGGTCAAGTGCATACCGGACGCATTTTTTGCCGTCACGGACGCCACGTACTCCGGATTGACCGCCGCCAAGGCGGATCGTCCGCCGAGCGCAGCTCCCGCCAAAATCATCGACGTGAGCACACCCGTTCGCGCACCTTCCCAAATCATCTTTCTCATTTTGCTATATTTTTTACTCATTACTTGTTATGGTGAAATAAAACTTTGTAATACTGTCATTGTACTCTGACGATAATTAATACAGCGTGAAGATTGGTTTATTTCACCTTGAACATGGAATTTCTTTCTCGGTCGCACCGGTTTTGGAGCACACGATAAATCGTTGGTACGATTTTCGCTCGCTCTCGGCAATCAAGAAAACAATCTCCTCGGCGTGTGCCACGCCCTCCCTACGGGAGCAGTACACCTTTCTCATTTTGATTACAAAATGCTCAAGGTCTTGCGA
>CAIXDB010000141.1 GCA_903918125.1 uncultured bacterium
CTACGCCACCTCGACCGGTTTCTCCACCACCATCGGCTACATAAAATATCCGTCGAAGGACTCATCCGGATTTTACATCAACAACTCGTTCACCGCACAAGACGGCCTGGAGAAAATTTACAACGCACAGCTGACCGGTGTCGATGGCCAGAAAATTCAAGAAACCGACGCACAAGGAAATGTCGTGTCGGAAAGTGTCGTGCAAGCCCCGCAAAACGGACAAAATTTGAACCTGAGCATCGACGCAAACATTCAAAAACAATTATACGACGGTATGCTCATGGTCGCGGCGAAAGCCGGGTACAAGGGCGGCGCAGGCGTCATCATGGACATTCGCACCGGAGAAATTCTTGCCAGCGCAAACTTTCCGGAATACGAATCGCAAACGATGACAAACAACGGTGCGAGCTCGCTCATTCAGTCGTGGCTCACCGACTCGAACCACCCGTTTCTCAACCGTGTCGTGGACGGTCAATACACACCGGGATCGATCGTCAAACCGTACGTGGCCATGGGTGTACTCGACCAGCATGTCATCGACCCGAACGCCACCATCCTCTCGACCGGCTCCATCACCGTGCCGAACCCGTACGACCCAAAAAGTCCGACAAAATTTATGGACTGGCGGGCGCAAGGCTACGTCGACCTGCGACACGCGCTCGCAGTGTCCTCCGACGTCTATTTCTACGAAGTGTCCGGCGGATATCACTACAACGGTGTGAGTCAAAACGGCATCGGCATCGCCAATGTCGAGAAGTACACGCGCATGTTCGGTTTCGGCTCGACCACCGGCATCGACTTTCCAGGCGAGCAGGTTGGCATCATTCCAGACCCGGCGTGGAAAGCAAAAACATTTAACGGCGAAGGATGGACGCTCGGCGACACGTACCACACCGCAATCGGCCAGTACGGTTTCCAGGTCACGCCGATACAAGCGGTCCGCGCCGTCGCGGCGATGGCAAACGGCGGGACATTGCTCACACCGACATATCTGCTCGGGCAAATTCCGCAGATAGCCGGACACGTTTCGCTCGACCCGGATTATTTCCAAATCGTGCGCGAAGGCATGCGACTGTCCGTCACCGGCGGAACATCGGCACCGCTCAACGAAACATTCGTCCAAATCGCCGCCAAAACTGGTACGGCTCAAATCAACGTGCAGAAAGACCAAGTCAACTCGTGGGTCACCGGTTTCTGGCCGTATGACAACCCGCACTACGCCTTTGCCGTGGTTATGGAGCGCGGTCCGTCGACCGAGCAGTTCAGCTCAACTCTCGTTATGAAAGCGGTCTTCGACTGGATGGGCGTCTACGACACAGCGTATTTGAAATAATTTTGACGAACGACTCATTTTCCTGTATACTGCAACTAATTATTTTAATAACCGACACAACAATGGATCAAAAAGAATATCTGACACAAGAAAAGTTCGATGAGTTTACAAAAGAGCTTATCGAGCTGAAAGGCAAACGACGCAAAGAAATTGCCGAGCAGCTCGAGTACGCCAAGGCGCTCGGCGACCTCTCCGAAAACGCCGAATATCACGAGGCGCGCGAGATGCAGGGCAACATCGAGGATCGCATTTCACACCTTGAGACACTTTTGAAAAACGCGCAAATCGTGTCCGACCACCAGAACCATACCGCGGTGAACATCGGCTCGGTTGTGACTGTCGAGAAGGACAGCAAAATATCGACCTACACCATCGTCGGTTCTGAGGAGTCGAACGTCACGGCCAACAAAATCTCCATTCGCTCACCGTTCGGTCAGGCGATTCTCGGCAAGAAAAAAGGTGAGAAGTTTTCATTCAACGCGCCGAACGGGGAATTGTCGTACGTGCTTGTGGATATCAAATAAACTGCACGGAAAAATATGATATGATGAAAGTGAACAATGAATGTTGTTCACTTTTCTTTTATAAGTATTATTATTTATCTTACATTTTTATGAACATATTTTGGAAAGTAATTATCGGGCTCGTGGTCATCGCAGTCGTCGTGTGGGGATTCATGTTGTACAGTCAACATACGCAAACCGTCGCGGTTCCGCAAACGACCAGACAAACAGCCGCGCCGACGAACACGACCAACGGTACAAACAACACGGCAACAAACACCACGCCGCCTGCGACGTCGCCGTCGGACACATCGAACGCGGCGTTGAATCAGGACATGAATTCGCTCAACGCGCAAATAAACACGGTGGGTACAAACTCTGCGACAGTCGACCAGAGTTTCAATGATCAGCCGGTGGCACAAGGTCAATAATCACAACACCATCATGAAAATATCACACACAATTTTTGCGGGTTTGGCACTTTCGGTGGCGCTCGCGGGTGCGGGATCGGCGCAAGCGATGACTGTTCCGGTTAGCTCGCTCACGGCATCGGCGGTCAACGCACGAGTATCAGCAGGCGTCAATGCCTCGACAACCGCCGGCACAAAAGCTGCCGTGGCACTGGCCACTCGTATTACCAACCTGAAAACTCGCGCAGCGCAGGAAATCACTCGTCGCGTGGCAATCATGAACGACGTCACGTCAAAAGTGAATGCAATGGTGCGACTTTCGGCAAGCGAGAAAAGCACGCTGTCGACTTCACTTCAAACGCAAATCACCGCGATGAACACGCTCGGCGCGCAAATTGCAAACGATACTGACTTGACCGCGCTAAAAACGGACGTGCAATCGATCACAAAATCCTATCGCATCTTCATGCTCGTCGTACCGCAAGCGCGCATTGCCGCCACGACGGACGCGATCGACACGACGGTGGCGACATTGACAACGATCGGCACGAAATTCCAGACACGCATCATGGCGCTCGAAAATGCAGGTAAGGACACGTCGGGACTCATTACGCTGTTGAACGATTTCACCGCAAAATCGAGTGACGCACAGGTCCAGGCAAATGCGGCAGTGACAGGAACCGCGTCGCTTCAGCCGGACAACGGCAACCAGACGATTATGAGGTCGAATAACGCGGCGTTTGCAACCGCCAAAGCCGACATCAAAACGGCGCAGAATGACTTGCAAACCGCTCGCAATGACGCCCAGCAAATCGTCAACGCGCTGAAAGCAAGCGGTTCGGTCAACGCAACAACGACATCGGTGAAGTAAAGATTCATAAAATCAAAAGGGTTCACATACTTTTCCGTCACCGGAATATTCGCGTGGTCGCGAATTTCCTCAACGCTCGTC
>CAIXDB010000142.1 GCA_903918125.1 uncultured bacterium
CACTCAACATATGAGTTTTTCACCTTCAGGGTGCCATTGGCGGATCTGGCAGGTGTAAGGAGAGAGAGGTTCATCAAGAACAGGAGGGACTACCTAGCGAAAGTAAGGTAAACTCGCGACCAATATGATATTATCATCATATGATAAATTTCTATTTACATAAACATAGTTTTGTGCTTATATTACGCACAGAGGTTATTTGAAAACAAAACTATGCCAAAAACAAAAATTCTCTTGATTCACGGTTGGAATTATATCAACTACACATCATCCGGACGCACGGATGCTTGGTCAAATCGCTCGAAATTCGTGTTGGTTTTGTCGCGATATTTCAATGTCGCGATGATTAACCTGCCGGGATTTTGCGGGGAGCCCGATCCGGAAAAACCTTGGACTCTCGATGATTATGTAGACTACGTCGGCAAAGTCATCGAAAAAGAAAAACCGGATTACATTCTTGGTTATTCTTTTGGCGGAGCAATTGCTTTGCGATGGAAAAAAGAAAACGAAGAAAACGGAGTAAAAGCGATTTTGGTTTCTCCGGCAATTCTTCGCAAATATCAACATTCGGATTTGAATTTTCTGCAAAAAACTCTCAAGACAATTCTTCCGGACAGGCTGGTGTCTTTGCTTCGGGATTTTTATCTGACGCAAATTATCAGAAATCCATACTACTCAAAAGCGACAAAAGTGATGCGAGAAACATATCGCAACATCGTTGCTGTTGATTTGAGAGATGATTTGCAAAACATCTCCGAACCACTAACGCTGATTTATGGCGAAAACGATTCAGCCACGCCCGTAGCTCTGGTTCGAGATGTGTTGAACGACACCGGTATACATCACGACTTGTATGTCATATCCGGCGGCGGGCACGACATTGCAAATACCCACACCGACGAACTTGTTGGCCTGATAAGAAAAGTAAAGGAGGATGACGATGAAGCTCAATCTACAAACCCTGCTTCGGATTATCCCGGATGCTAAGTGCTTCGGGCTACGCGGTGATGAGGATTTCGATATTCTCAACATTGCCCACTTGAAACAATTTGAATCTTTCTCTCCGCAGAGTAAAGTTCTTTACTTTGCGGTGTATGAAGATGAGCCGGAAAAAATGGGCTGGTATAACAGACCATTCGATCGGACGCTCAACATACAAAGATTATCTGTAAATGATAATTTTGTTATTATGGTTGATGCCAGAATTTCTGACGAACGGCTTATTAGCGTTCGCTACATCCGCGTGGACAATATCTATCACGCGATAGAACAAATCTGTCGGTATGTTGTTTCGCAGGTTAATCCGCAAGTGATTGGTGTGACTGGTAGTGTCGGAAAAACCACCGGCACGGCTCTCATTCAGAGAGTGTTGGATAAAAAGTTTCTTTGTGGAAGAATTTATTCAAAAAGGTTGACACCATTGACCTTGTCTTCTTGGTTAGTCAATTTTCTTGAGCCGGAACATCAAGTTTTGGCTTTGGAATACTCGATGTATCGTAAAAACCACATTGACATTTTGACTGACATATTGAGACCGGACATCAGTGTGTTTTTGAACATCAAAAGAGTTCATCTTGGTGTTCAGGGAATAAATACTCTGGACGATATTGTAGAAGGCAAACGAGCTTTGATCGACAAATCTCGAGTAGCATTACTCAATATAGATAATCCTCTAATCGCTCAACTGAAAAGAAAAGGTGATTTGGGATTTTCTCTGACCGACCAAAAGGCAGACGCCTTCGTATCAACCGCCGGTGATGAAGCAATGCTTGTCTTGAATTACACAAACCGAACCATTCGATTTGCGCCGTATATCAAAACGAGTTTGTTTTACTACCAAGCTGTTGTTGCCGGACTTCTGGGAACTTATCTGGGGGTTTCTGTGGATTTGATTGCCGAAGCTTTGGAAAGTTTCAGACCGGCGGAAAACAGAATTAACTGGCTGGATATTTTGAGCCAAAAGGTTTTGTTTGACGGTGATGTCACAACAAGCGGACGAATGTCATCGCTTTCTGAACATCACTACCAAACCAGTCTTTTGCTCATTCATAGTTTTAATTTCGGCGAGGAGGATGTCGACCTACAGGTCGACGACTTCAACCAAGTTTTTTCAAA
>CAIXDB010000143.1 GCA_903918125.1 uncultured bacterium
GGGGATGAAATAATCGACGTTCGTCGTCCGAATCGAAAACTGACCAAGGAAGAGTTTGAAAAATATCTGCTCATCAGTAACCGGCTTCACGGCGACTGGCAATGGGACATGCTTGCGGATTTTCCGATTGAGACAATTCTCTCCAGTGGATTTGACGATTTGGACTTGTCGCATATTTGGGACGATGCTCTGTCTGTCGAGGACGACAACTGGAGCGAAGAGGACGAGCTCAAAAAAATCAAAAATGTTTACGTCAAGTCGGGCGACTTGTACCAGCTCGGCGATCACTTCCTCATTTGCGGCGACAACCAAAATCCAGATGTTGCCAAAAAACTGATGAGTAAGCACAGAGCTGATATTATAGATATTGATAGCCCATATAACATTGGCCTCAGCTACGATGCCGGTCTCGGCGGTAGACAAAATTACGGCGGCAAAACCAACGACCACAAAAGTCAGGCGGAGTATAGAACATTTCTCGAAACCATGTTGGCCAATGCCATCGCTGTGGCAAAGGACGATTTTCACTGTCTGATGTGGTGCGACGAAAAATATATCGGAACTTTGCAAGACATCTACAAGAAACTTTCTATTACTGAACGGAGACTCTGTATGTGGCTGAAAGGACCGCACAACCCAACACCCAGAGTTGCCTTCAACAAGCTAGCGGAATTCTGCCTGTACGGCACTCACAACCATCCATACCTTTCCGACCGCATCAAAAATCTCCACGAAATTTTCAACAAGGAAGTTTCAACCGGCAATCGAGTGCACGATGACATCCTGGATTTGTTCCAGATCTGGCTGACCAAGCGTTTGGCCCAGACTGAATATTTTCATCCCACAACCAAACCCCCAACTCTGTATGAAAAAGTTTTGCGCAGGTGCAGCCGGCCGGGAGACATTGTTTTGGATCTCTGTGGAGGATCGGGCAGTTTGTTAATCGCTTGCGAGGGGTTGCATCGTCGAGCATTCCTCTGCGAAATTGAGCCAGTTTTTTGTCAGCTAATCATAACTAGATATGAAAAAATCAGCAATAAAAAAGCAAAAAAGATTAATTAAGCCGGGTGATATTTTCCGCATAGGTGATTGTGTCATCGGATGTGGCGATTGCCGGGACGAAACGTTTGTCAAAAAAGTGGTCGGCGCATCCACTGTCAACTTGATCATCGCCGATGTGCCGTACGGCGTTGCAGTCACTGAAAGCAAACGCAATTTCAATCCGCTGATCAAGGACAAAGTGATTGCAAACGACCATCTCCAAAGCGACGAGGAGTACAGAATTTTCACTCGAGAGTGGATTGAAGCGGTCAAGCCGCATTTGAGCAAGAAAAACAGTTTCTACATTTTCAATTCTGATCGGATGATATTTTCTCTGCGCGAAGGCATGCTCGATGCCGGCTGCCGATTTTCTCAGCTTCTCGTTTGGATAAAAAGTCAAGCGGTTTTGGGTAGGCTCGACTATCTGCCACAACATGAACTCATCGCCTACGGCTGGGTCGGCACCCACTCGTTCAAAAAGTCACAGGATCGCTCGGTCATCATCTATCCCAAGCCAAACAAAAATACGCTCCATCCGACAATGAAGCCGGTCGGTTTGGTTCGCAGACTGATTCTCAATAGCAGTAGCATCGGAGAAACAATTTACGACCCATTTCTCGGTTCGGGCACATCCGCCGTTGCCGCCTTTGAGACCAAACGGCACTGTATCGGCATTGAAATTGACCCGGAGTATTGCGAAGCGTCGCTTTCGCGGATGGAACAATTATTAGGAACGACCGCTAAAAAAATCATATGAAAACAAATAAAGATAAAGAAAAAATTCTGCAGCAATTGAAACAGACACCCATTGTGGAAATTGCCTGCAAAACAACTGGCATCGCTCGGGCGACATACTATCTCTGGCGGAAGAAAGATTCCAAATTCTGCAAAGCATCTGATGAAGCTCTCTCCGACGGAACCTCTCTCATGTCCGATGCCGCCGAGTCGCAGTTGCTCTCCGCCATCAAAAATGGAAATTTGACGGCCATAATTTTTTGGTTGAAAAACAAACATCCTGATTACAAACAGCGAGTGTTCCAGTCCGGTTTCAGTATTGGACAGGATGAAGACCAAAACATTTACTTTGAACTTTTCGGTCATCTAAAACCGGAGACAGAGAGATTGCGTGATCTGGATAATAAAATTGGCAAAGAAAATAA
>CAIXDB010000144.1 GCA_903918125.1 uncultured bacterium
CACAAGGCTGAACCAAAGCTGAACCAAAGCTGATCCAGAGCAAATCAGGCAACACTAAGCTGAAAGCTGAAACCCTAAGCTGAACCACAGCTGAACCAGATCTGAAGCAGAGAAATTCAGGCTACACAAAGCTGAACCAAAGCTGAACCAAAGCTGAACCTCCCAAAAATCAGGCCACAACGAGCTGAACCAAAGCTGAACCAAAGCTGAACCAAAGCTGAACCAGAGCTGAACTAAAGCTGAGTTAGAGAACATCGTGCCACAATAAGCTGAACTAAAACTGAACCAAACCTGAACCAAAGCTGGCCCAAAACTGAACCAACGCAAATCCGGCCACAGCAAGCAGAACCACCACGACCCCGAGCACAATCCACGCAAGCATTGATAATTTTCTCTCCGATTCGTTATACATAGTATAGTCAGTCATACACATAGTGTATCACGCGCCGTCTCGCCCGCACAACACACATACCCACCGCTCAAAATAAATAGTACCAGGTACTATTTATTTTTCAGTCCGCGGAACGGACTATTGGTAATGATTGGTCACTCGAAACACAAGGGCTTTTTTGTCGTGCACAACAAACAGCGCTCTGTATTTTCTGTCGATGCGAAATGAGTAAATCTTTTCTTCTTTCGGCTCCAAAAGCTCCGTATGCAATGACGGATGGTGTATGTTTTCTTCAAATAAAAAGACCGCCTTATGCCATTTTAACAACAAACCGTGTTTGTCCAAATAGATATAAATTTTCTGACTGACTACTTTGACTTCCATACGCGAGATTTTTGCAAATCGGACAAGCCTTCTTTCAAATCACGAAGAAAAGCACTCGAATATTTTCCGGTTTTTTTAAAATTATCCACGATTTTCTGCACGGGATTTTTGGTATTCTGTTTTGTAGTTTTCTGCTTATTCATACTCGCAGTATATCACATGTACGCCTGAACTCGCAATGAACAGAAGGATGGGCATCATCATGCGAGGATGATGCCCATCCTTTTTCAGTCGGGGGAACGGGCGGTGTGGAAAACTATTCTTGACATTTTCATAATACCTGCGATATAGTACAGGTGGCGCTTGGATGGGCTTGCCCTCTCACGGTCAATGTTTATCCAAACCGTAACCAAGTGCCGACAAAGAACCCGCGTAAGCGGATTTTTTGTGTCTGTTTTTAATCATGTTCCAAATCCCCGCTGTGCATTTTTCTTTCCATCGTTGCTTTGTTTACTTTCCAAAATGGAATAATACTCCAGAAAAATAGTGGTGCGTCTTCTATTTGTTTGACAATGATTCTCACTCGGACTCCTTTGAGCACGGCGATAAACTCATAATACGAAACGGGTAATAACTTTTGCTCCGTTCGAGCGCCACTGCGCATCAATTCAAAATTTTTGGTATGGGAAATACCTTGAACGGTTTTTGACAGTTTTAAAATTTCCGGTGCAAGATGGAGAAGTTTGAGCCGAATATATTGGTCTTCTCTCGAACGTGCGAAGTGTTTCTTTTTGAATTTCAGATGTTCCAAACCGCGTGCATTGAAATGTATCTTGGTTTGAAAGTACGGACACCACACCTCGCTGAGTGTTTTATACAGCAGTTCATTTTTCGTTTTTACGTCTTCGAATTGGTCGTCGGTGAATTGCAACATGCTGTAATCATATCGCAACCACGAAATCTGTTCAAGACGAAGTGGTGCGCAAAAAGGATGGGCATCGTCAATGCGAGGATGATGCCCATCATTTTTAGTAAAAATTCAGGAAGGGTACGGAGGTGCCGGAGGAGGACTGGTGGGTGGTCGCGGACAGTGGGCCGTAGGTGAAAAATGTTTGCGGGGAGGAGGTTTTCGTACTCGGTGGCAATCCAGTCGGGGCGGGCGATGTGGATAAAGATATTGACATTGTATCATAATCACATATACTGTAAGTGTGTCTGCGGGTCGTCAGACCCTATCGGCATTGTAGCTGATGGCAGGCACAACAAAACACCCCTCTCGCGAGGGATTTTTTGTTGTCATTTCACACCGCGATTCGTCCGTCTCTTTTTACCTCGACCAATTTTCACATCATGACTCATGATACTCTGAAAATGTTTTTGCCCGTTACCGATTTGTCGAATAACAAGTTTTATATCACACGTATTGATCCGCGCATGAAATGTCCAAAAGTTTGCTGTCGATGTGGATAACATGTGTTGGCCGTGTCTGTTGATTGTGTACTTTTCCTCGGTCTGTCGAAAGGTTATCTCCGCTTGAGGATTTTTGATAATTTTCTCAATGTACGGAATTAGGACAAACCTTCGCTTTTGTTCGTTTCGTGTGCGGGGAATACGACCCTTGCGAATCAAATGATTGAACCCTTCACTTGTGCAAGCGATGAGTTCATTGTCGAACGCGGGACAGGGAATCCTTCCTATTTTTGAATACATCTTCTTGGCAATTTCCTTTGATTTTTCATATCCTGCATTCCATGTTTTCATATAAACAGTATAGTTTAAAACTGATGCAATTACAATAAAAAGTGAAATAATCTGTAGTGGAAATGGTGACTGACCCCATTATCTGCGGACGATGTGGAAAACTATTCTTGACATGTTCATGTTGACAAAGTATACTAGTGGTGGCACTTGTGAGGACCTCGTTCTCCCACGGTCAAATCATAAACCGTAGCCAAGTGTCC
>CAIXDB010000145.1 GCA_903918125.1 uncultured bacterium
AAAGGGTCAGCCGGGACTGGCAAACGTCGTCGCTTTGTCACGAGTTGTGCTGGGTAACGAGACGAGCGAGCACATCGCGTCCTCAGTCGAGCATATTCACGAAAGCTTTTTAAATTTTGACACATCGATCAAAGATTTCACTCCGGGACTCGGCCACGCTTTGCGCACGGAGTTACCTGACAGGACATCGTATGCTATGCTTCACGACGCTTCCAATTTTGTGAGCGACACATATCGACATATTGCCGAGTCACTTCCACACATCGAGGGAGTTCTCGGCATGCTCAAACGACTTGCCGAGTCGGACCTCTCGTGGGACCCGATTGTGTCCATTAAAAAAATGGCAAACAAAACGGAAAAATACGTGTATGACCTCCAGGTGGACAATGAAATTTTTATGGTAGGAACTGCAGGAATGTTTGTGCACAATTCATATTTGACAAAACTCGAAATATTACGCACAATGATGTTTGACACTGACGTAATCGTGCTCGACCCGGAAAAAGAATATGAATACCTCGCGGAGGCGGTCGGCGGGCGATATTTCAACATTTCGCTCAACTCGGAGCACCACATCAACCCGTTTGAATTGCCGAAACCTGCCGAGGACGAGTCGTTCTCGAACGTCTTGCGCAGTAACATCATCAACCTGGTCGGGCTCTTTCGCATCATGATGGGTGGCTTGACAGCCGAGGAAGACGCCATCATCGACCGCGCCATCACCGAAACATACGCGCTCAAAGACATCACCGCCGACTCGGATTTCAAAGACGTCGAACCGCCACTCATGTCCGACTTCGAGCTGGTGCTTTCCGGCATGGAAGGCGGGGAATCGCTCGCGCAGCGCCTGACCAAATACACCCGCGGCACCTGGGCGGGCTTCATAAACAGACCGTCGAACGTGGACATCAACAAAAAATTCGTGGTCTTTTCTCTGCGCGACATGGAAGACGAGCTCAAACCGATCGCCATGTACATCGTCATGCACTACATATGGAATATGATTCGCAAGAAACTGAAGAAACGCTTGCTCGTCATCGACGAGGCGTGGTGGATGATGAAAAGCGAGGACACTGCGTCATTCCTTCTGTCGCTTGCGAAACGTGGACGCAAATACTACCTCGGACTAGCGACCATCACTCAAGACGTGGACGACTTTTTGAAATCGCCGTACGGCATGCCTATCGTGACAAACTCGTCTATACAAATTCTTCTCAAACAGTCCGCCACCTCGATGGATCACCTTCAGCAAGTCTTCAACCTGACCGACGAGGAAAAATATCTCCTGCTCGAATCCGACGTGGGGGAGGGAATTTTCTTCGCCGGCCTGAAACATGTGGCGATCAAAGTCATCGCCAGCTACACCGAGGACCAAATCATCACCTCGGACCCGTCGCAAATTCTCTCCATCAAAAAAGCCAAAGCGGAACTCGAACAAAGTGCACAGGCGTAGACATGATATGTGTGTTTGACTTTTCTTTTTGTATCCAGTAAACTATGTGTACTATGCAAAAAATGGTAAAAGTGCATAGTACAACAGAAACACTATGCTCAAAGCCACAGTCACAAAACAAAAAGCGGATAGGGACAGATTGCTGTCACTCCCATACACAGAACGCACGAAGGAAAAGTACGCTCAAAAATGGATGGCTTCCAGTCTGATAAAAGTCATTCTGGGGCCTCGTCGAGCAGGAAAATCCGTTTTCGCTCTTCAACTCTTGAAAAATCAGTCTTTCGCATACTTTAACTTTGACGATGAATCTCTCCCGGGAGAAGAAAAAATAAATCTCGACGAACTGCTTTCGGAACTCAAACAATTGTATGGAGATACGAAATATATTCTCTTTGACGAGATACAAAATCTTCCAAATTGGGAGCTGTTTGCCAATCGCCTGCATCGAGCAGGGTACAATCTTGTACTGACCGGATCAAATGCAAGCCTTTTGTCGAAAGACTTGGCAACACACCTCACCGGCAGACATATTCCGATAGAAATACTACCGTTTGATTTTAATGAATTTTTAAAAGCGAAAGAATATACATTTTCCGCGGAAAAAATCTCTTTGCCTGACGAAAAAGCGAAACTTCAAGGGTATGTCACTCAATACATGACGAACGGCGGTTATCCGGAAGTGATAACGAAAGATCTCGAACCTCGAGGATATTTGGATGTGCTTTTCGATGCGATACTTTTTAAAGACGTGGTGAAACGATACAAGGTTCGCTTCTCAAAACAAGTGGATACCCTGGGGTCGTACCTTATAAACACCACTTCCAGCCAATATAGCGCTCGAAAACTTGCGAACGTATTGGCTTTTAAAAGCGATGTGACATTGGCAAAATATCTGGGATATCTGACTGAAGCATATTTGATTTTCTCTTTGGATCGTCTCTCGACAAAAGCGAGTATGAGAATGCAATCTCCAAAAAAAGTATATGCCGTGGATAACGGCCTGATTACGGCAAAGGCGGTGCAGTATTCGCCGAACAACGGCAAACTTATGGAAAACCTTGTGTGTATGGAGCTGGTAAAAAGAGGAAACGAACCGAATCGAGAATTGTTTTACTACAAAACTCGAAACGATCGCGAAGTGGATTTCGTGTTGAAAAAAGGGCATGTGGTGACAGAACTCATACAGGTCTGTTACGACATAACAAACCCCGATGTCGAAAACAGGGAAGTGAAAGCTCTTGTGGAAGCTGCGAAAGAATCGAATGTTGCAAAACTGACACTGGTCACATGG
>CAIXDB010000146.1 GCA_903918125.1 uncultured bacterium
CGTACTCTTTGAGCGAAGGGTGTCTGATGCGTTCAGGTGCTTGGGGTTTGAAATGAGCCAACTTGGTCAAGGGACGGGGCGCAATGCGGATTCCATCGCCTCTGCACCGAAGGAACGATTTGCCCTCATCATTGACGCAAAAGTGCGTGCCAGCGGCTACAAGCTCGGCACCGAGGACAGAAAGTTTTTGGAGTATGCCGTCAAACATAGCAAAGCACTTCAAAGCCAAGGCATCGAGAAAATATATTTTGTCGTAGTGGCACCATCTTTCCGCGAGTCGGATCTAAAGCAGTTAGCCGAATATCTTTCCGACAGTCCACTTCGTAGTATTTCCATGATTACTGCTCGGGCACTCATGAGAATGGTCGAGCAGAGCATCAAAGACCGAAATCAATTTTCCCTGTCCGATTTTGGCAAACAGATTTTCGGGAATAAAATCATTACAGACTAACCCAGACAAAACTTTCTGGCGTATAGAAAAACGGATTTATAGACGCATTATAAATCCACGATACACACGGCCAATGTTCAAAGATTTTAGAGGCCATAATTTCTTCAAAATTTTACAATTCGCGCAATTCAAAAAGCTGTGCTCAAAAAATTTATTCACCTCACGGTAAATGAATGAAAATTTTGCACAGAAAAATCAAACCCGTCCGTCCAGAACCCGTTTTTGTCTCGTTAGAGACAGAGGCGAGCGCAGCTTCGGCAGTCGTGAGACAGAAGCTGCGCGAGCACCCAAAACAGGGGGAAGTCGGGGAGGGAACGAAACGTAAAAAAGTGACAAAACCCTTGCGAATAAAGGCTGATTTCAGATCGGAGGGTATCCCCACTGTGGGGATAGGTGTGGGGATACCCTAAACGGAGCCGGAAAACGGGTTTTGTCCTTGAAAAAATGTTCGAGCGGACTCATAAAGACACACCATTCCACCAGTTTGAGATTTTTCGACGAGAAGCGACCACGGCTTCGCCGTGCAGCCACGAGCTTTTTTGCAGTCGAGGACAACGAGTTGCGATTTGAAAATCAAAAACAAGTTGAAAAAGTTTTCCCATGATATACTGGTTCACATTCAAAATGTATGAACACGTTTTTCCTATACGCACGAAAGTCTACCGACGTTGAGGACAAGCAAATCCTTTCCATTGAGGCGCAGCTTTTTGAATTGCGCGAATTTGCCAAGCGTGAACATCTCACGATTGTCGGGGAGTTGATTGAGAAGCGATCCGCTAAAACACCAGGCAGACCAGTCTTTGACGCCATGCTGAAGCGTATAGAGGCCGGAGAAGCCGATGGAATCCTCGCTTGGCATCCCGACCGACTGGCGCGTAACTCGATTGACGGCGGACGCATCATTTACCTCCTCGACACCGACAAAATCCTCTCGCTAAAATTCCCGACGTTCCGCTTTGAGTCCGACCCGCAGGGGAAATTCATGCTCTCGATCATGTTCGGTCAAAGCAAATACTACGTTGATTCATTGGCCGAAAACACCAAGCGCGGACTTCGTGAGAAAGTCCGGCGCGGGGAATATCCGGGCATCGCCCCACTCGGATATTTGAATGATTACCGCACGAAGAAAATCATCGTTGATCGTGAACGTGCGCCGCTCGTGAAAGAGGCATTTGAAATGTATGCCACAGGCGAAGCAACGCTCGACACATTGCGGCACTTTTTCGATGAGCACAAGATATGGACTCGCAACGGCAAGCTGATTGTCCGTGCTTCTATTTCCCACCTTCTTTCAAATCCGTTCTATTACGGCCATTTTCGTTATAACGGCGAACTGTATGAAGGAAAACACGAGCCGATCATTTCCAAAAAACTTTTTGACGACGCGCAAGCCGTCCTCATTCGTCGCTATAAATGGTCGTCTGTCGTGCAGCCGGTCAAGCCCAAACCGTTTCTCGGCCTTCTTCGCTGCGCAAGTTGTGGCGGAGCAATCACCGCCGAAGTCCAGAAAGGCCACACCTACTA
>CAIXDB010000147.1 GCA_903918125.1 uncultured bacterium
CGCGGATTATTCGGTATAACAATCTCCGAACAATCGAGCCCTAAACTCAAAGCTAGATCTCGCTCCATTTCTGCCAGACTTTTGCCTGTCTCGTCGACAGGCCATCTGTTTGAAAAAATGGATAGTTGAGCCTCACCGAACATAATCATATCGGTGATTTCTTCCACCACACCAGCAACAAGGTGTCCTGGTTGGCCTGACTTCATCGGTGGCAACGCCATACCAACAGCGACCATCGCTCCATTTGAAGGTAAATTATCTTTCACCTCCCAGATGGAGCACAACAAACGAATAATCCCCATTGGGACCTCCAATAGGGATTATAACATATTATATAGAAAAATGCAAGCCAGATATTTACGGCCAAAATTAGCTCTTTTTCTGCATTGCCTCCAATGTAACTAGAAGTGGTGAAGCGATAAAAATCGATGAGTATGTTCCGGCGATTATTCCGACAATCAAAACGAGTGAGAAATCGCGAGTAGCCTCTCCCCCGATGAGGAAGAGTGCTAGGAGTGCTAGGAAGATGGTGAGTGACGTGTTGATCGAACGGCCAAATGTTTCGGAAACAGATTTACCAACAGTTTCGGCAAAAGTTTCTTTAGTTTTGGTCGACTGGTTAATACGCAAGTGTTCGCGAACTCGGTCGAAAACAACGATGGTATCGTGGACTGAGTAACCGAGAATAGCCAAAAGTGCGGTGACAAAAAGCAAGTCTATTTGTCCGCCATGAAAATGAATGTAGGCGACATAAAATCCGGCCGGCAAAAGCACATCGTGAGCCAAAGCGACAATAGTGGCAAAACCATATTTCCAAGACGAGACTGGTTGCGAAACTTTGCGGAAAGCAAAAGTGACGAAAAGCACAATGCAGAGAATAACCATACCTATAGCGTAGAGCGCTTTACTCTCCATTTCACTGCCAACTGATGGACCTATGGTGTTGGACATTTGTTCAACAGCTGGGTTTGTTGGGTCAACCGAAAAAGCGGATAGGACAGAGGCCTGTTCGGTCTGCGAAAGTTCGCGAGATTTCAAGATAAATTCATTTGTGCCAGATGGAGTCAAAACATAATCGCCTAGACTCAAAGTGTCGAGGTTTGATTTGACTGAATCAAGCGAAGGCCGAGCGTTTGTGTAACTGACTTCGACGATCGAACCGCCGGTAAAATCAATACCGAGATGAAAACCGAACATTACAAAAGCTGCAATGCTTGATGCCACTAAAACCGCGGCGAGGGTGAAGAAAAACTTTCTGTGATTTACGATAAACATGATATTAAATTAATTTTCAATTTATAAATTCTCAATTTTCAATGATCCAACCCTTAAATCTTCAAACTATAAATTTATTATTTGAAAATTGAGAATTGAAAATTGTAAATTTTTACCAATGAAAGCCGTTACTGAATAAAAATTTCTTGAATCGACTTTGAGTTTTTGGCGCGATAGCAAACAAGAATGTGCGGGAAACTGTGATGGCGGTAAACATTGAGATCAAAACACCAAGACCGAGTGTCAGAGCAAAACCTTTGATAGCTGAAGTGCCCAGCCAGAACAAAACGATAGCGGTGATGATACTGGAAATGTTTGAGTCGCGGATAGAAAGCCAGGCGCGTGAGAAACCTTCGTGAAGTGATTCATAAATAGTTTTGCCACGCTTGAGCTCTTCTTTCATTCTCTCGAAAATCAAAATGTTGGCATCCACGGCCATACCGATCGACAGAATAAACCCGGCGATGCCGGCAGCTGAAAGTGTAACTGGAATAAGTTTGAAGACAGTTAGCGACAAAACGATATACATTGAAAGTGAAATCGAAGCGAGTAGTCCAGGTAAGCGATACCAGAAAATCAGGAAAATGACAATGAGAAGGAAACCAATAGCTCCAGCTTTAACACCTTGTGTTTTAGCATCCTGACCGAGTGAAGCACCGATAGTTTGACTAGAAAC
>CAIXDB010000148.1 GCA_903918125.1 uncultured bacterium
AACGGGGCGGGGAAGACGACATTTGTGAAATTGCTTTGTCGCATTTATGACCCGACCGAAGGCAGAATTTTAATCAATGGCATTGACTTGCGAAATATTGCAACCGCAGAATGGTGGTCATATCTTGGTATTATGTTCCAAGACTATGCAAGTTACGATTTTGCCGTAAAAGAAGCTATAGCTATCGGTCGACCAGATGCCAAACTGAATTTGACGCGAGTGAAAGAAGCGGCGGAGGTCAGTCAGGCACATACTTTTATCGAGGAATGGAAAGAATCGTACAATCAGCAACTTGGCGTTGAATTCGGTGGCAAGGAACCGTCAAAAGGTCAACGACAAAAACTTTCTATCGCCAAAATTATTTATCGTAATGCGTTGGTCATGATTCTCGATGAGCCAACGGCGTCCGTTGACGCGCAATCCGAAGCAAAAATTTTCGACTCGCTCGAGGAACTTTCACAAGACACCACCGCGCTGCTCATCTCGCACGACTTCTCGACCATCCTCCAATGCAATCATATTTTTGTGCTCGAAGAGGGGAAACTAATCGAAGAAGGCGACCACAAAGAACTGATGAAACTGAAGGGTGTGTACGCCGAATTGTTCAACTTACAAGCGGAGCGGTTTAGGAAATAACTTCAGGATTATGGATACTCAAAATTACACGTATCACAAAATGCACCGCACATCGCTTTTCCTCATGGCAAATCTCGGTTCGGAGGTATCGAAAATCATTTCCGCCAAAGAACGGAATGATTTTGAAATGCTCGAGATGGCAAAAACAAAAGCGACTGAAAGAATTGCCTGACACAAAAGAAAACAAGGAAATTGAAATTTTGGCGAATGTTGTCGGAGATTTAGCGAACAAAGTGTCTGTATTTCAAATCTCATCAAAAAATTTAAAATCATATTTTGTGCCGTTTACGTTACGGTTGATGCAAACACCGGTTGCTTTTTAAAAACGCTATTGTATACTACATTTATACCTTTGATCCGGATGACACCGGTGAGGTGAGGAAGGAACATTTGGACGGCTCAAAAAGCGTCCGGACCAGTAGAATCCTCCGGCACTGCTCCGACATGCAGAAAAGAGAGAGTCGGCATACCGACTCCAAAACAGGGTGGCACCGCGCTTCGAGAGCTTCGCTCACACAACGAAAACGCCCCTGCGAATTTTATCAGCTGTTTGCGTCAAGCAAACAAACTAAAATTCGAAGGGGCTTTTTTGTACCTTCGAAACAAAAAATATGATTAAAAAAATACATATTGAAGAGGTGAAAAAACACGCCGGTAAGGAAGTGACCGTTGCCGGTTTTGTGCACACGTTGCGCGTGCAGAGTAAAATTATTTTTCTCATTGTGCGCGATGTGACAGGAATTATTCAGACAGTCGTCGAAGCTTCCAGTGGAGCGTTCGAAACGGCGAAAAACTTGTCGCAGGAGTCGGTGGTGAAAATCACCGGACTGGTCAAGGAGGCGAAACAGGCACCGGGCGGTTTTGAAATAAATGTAACAGCCATCGAGGTGCTTTCGGTTGCAAACCCGGAACTTCCTATTCCCGTCATCACAAAAGGTGAGAATGAAGAAACCGAGATGCCGACTCGCCTCGACTATCGCTGGATCGACTTACGCAAACCGGAAAAAACAAAAGTGTTTAAGGTGTGGACCGAGCTCGAAAAAGGTTTTCGAAAATATTGGGATGAGAATAATTTTATTCAACTCTACACACCGTCGATGATACCGACACAATCCGAGTCCGGTTCGGAAGTCTTTACCGTCAACTATTTCGACCGCAAAGCGTACCTCGCTCAGTCTCCGCAGTTCTACAAACAAATGGGCATGGCGGCAGGATTCGAGCGCGTGTTCATGGTCGGTCCGGTCTTTCGCGCCGAGCCGTCATTCACACCCCGGCACCAGACGGAATTCACCGGCTGGGACTTCGAGATGAGCTATATCGACTCGCACGCGGACGTCATGGATACGGAAGAGGGGATGATCGTGGAGGGGTTCAAAGCGGTGCTCGAAAAGTTTCCGGAGATTGACATCACTGTGCCGAGCCGACCGTTTCCACGTATCACCATGATCGAAGCCAAGAAAATTTTGGCAGGACTTGGTGTGGAAAGCGGAGAGGAACACGACTTGTCGCCGGAGGAAGAACGAGCAATTTCGGAGTATGTCAGAAAAGAAAAAAACCACGAGTTCGTATTCATTACCGAATATCACAAATCAAAAAGTGCCTTCTACCACATGCGACTTGAGGAGGGAAGTGACCGTTCGCGACGCGCAGACTTGCTGTATCGCGGTATTGAAATCACCACGCTCGCACAGCGCGAACATCGACCGGAAATTTTGAAAAAGCAAGCGCTCGAAAAAGGAATGTCGCTCGAACCGTTGCACGATTACATCAACTTTTTTACCTACGGCTGTCCTCCGCATGGAGGCGCAGGCATCGGTCCGGGACGCATTGTGATGAAAATCATGGGGCTACAAAACATTCGCGAAGTGACCTACATACCGCGCGATGTGAAGCGATTGAACCCATAAATAAAGCAAGAAAAATTCGCCAATGACTGTGTCACCGGCGAAATTTTTGCTATACTTATCGCATGGAACCGTACAGCGTCAAAACGCATATCTTCGAGGGACCGCTCGACACGCTGCTCGCACTCATCGAGAAACGCAAACTCTTCATCAACGACATTTCGCTCGCACAAGTTGCCGACGACTACATTGCATACATTAAGTCGCTCGATGATTTTCCCATCGCGGACTCGGCGCATTTCATTCTCATCGCCTCGACCTTGGTGCTCATCAAATCCAAGTCGCTCCTGCCGACACTCGAGCTGACCGAGGAAGAAGAATCGTCTATCGACGACCTCGAAGCGCGGTTGCGTGAGTATCAGAAATACAAAACGCTTTCGCGACATCTCCGCGAGCGATTCGATATTCACACCGAGTATGCGCGACTACCGAGCCGGGAAAAAGTCGTGGTGTTTGCGCCGGACAAAAACGTGGTGCCGAGCCGACTGCGAGAAATCATCAGCGCGGTTATTTTTGCTCTACCAAAAAAAGAAAAAATTACTAAGGCCGTGGTGCAAAAGGTCATCTCGCTCGAAGAAATGATCAGCAACTTGACCGAGCGCATCACACGCAGCATGAAAATGAGTTTCAAAGATTTTTCCGGTGCGGGCAAAAGTGTAAGCAAAGAAAACAAAGTGCTTGTCATCGTCAGTTTCTTGGCAATGCTGGAACTTGTAAAACAAGGTATTATACAGGTACGACAAGAAGCGGATTTTCAGGATATTGAAATGGAAACGCATAACGTCGGAATACCGACGTATTGAAAAATAGAAAGATTGAAAATAAAAAAATTAGAATGGAAAATAAAAACGCATCATTGGAACAAAAAATTGAAGCTCTGCTTTTTTATTCGGGCGAGCCGGTGGAGGTGAGCGAGTTGCGAGACGTGCTCGAGGTGAGTGATGAGGAGATTTCCGCGGGACTCGACGAGCTCGAGAAAAATTTGTCGGAGCGTGGCATGCGACTTGTCCGTCACGGTGCCGGCAAAAACACCGCCGTCATGCTCGCCACCGCGCCGGAGTGCAGCGACACGGTGGAGAAAATGATTCGCCTTGAACGCGAATCGACACTCGGTCGAGCAAGTCTCGAAACGTTGGCGATCGTGGCGTACAAGGGTCCTGTGAGCAAAAAGGAGATAGAATATATTCGCGGGGTAAATTCGGATTACGCCGTGCGCGCACTCCTCCTTCGCGGGCTAATTGAAAAGGCACAGAGCGCGACAGACGAGCGCGTTTCGATGTATACTGTTACTTCGGACACGCTGTTGCATTTGGGACTGTCGAAAATTTCAGACTTGCCGGAATTCGACGCGGTGCAAAAAGAGTTACAGGTGGAGGAACAAGCGAGTGAAAAAAATGAACAAATAGAAGATGGAGAATAAACCCATATCAAAAACATTGCTGGCGGTAAACGGACTCTTGGTCCTCGCGGTTATCGGCATGGTTTTTTTCATTGACGAAGCTTTGCAAAAACACGTCCAAGTGGCGACGACTCACACACCGCAAGCCGTTTCCGCGCCGACGCATGCGTTTGACGCGGTATCACTCCAAGGCAAGTCCGCGTATGTGTACGATGTCGCGGAAAACAAAATTTTGTATCAAAAAAACGCCGACGTGCAATTGCCGCTCGCATCGCTCACCAAACTGATGATGGCACTTGTGGCAATCGATTCTGTACCAGCGAATTCGCATATTACACTCAGTAAAGATTTCTTCACCGACACCGAAGACGGCACAAACGGACTCGTCGCCGGCGAAACGTGGACAATGAAAAACCTGCTCGACTTCTCGCTCGTGGTATCGTCAAACGACGGCGCGACGTCTCTTGCCTCAGTCATCGGCGCGACGCTTTCACACACCACCGACTATAATATCGGTCGCGCGGATTTCATCGCAAAAATGAATCAAACTGCGCAAACGCTCGGCTTGTCGCAAACATATTTCATAAACGAAAACGGACTCGATGTGAGCGGAACAATCAGCGGGGGATACGGCTCGGCACATAATGTTGCGCAACTTATGCAGTACATCATCACACAGAAACCGTCACTCCTCGAAGCTACGACATATCCGGTTGCAACGGTTTCGTCGTTCTCGCAAAATCACGTTGCACAAAATACCGACACGCTCATTCCAAACATTCCGGGATTACTTGCCTCGAAAACCGGCTACACATCGCTTGCTGGTGGCAATCTCGCCGTTGCGTTCGACGCCGGTCTCGAACACCCTATCGTCATCGTCGTGCTCGGTTCGACGCAGGATGGGCGGTTCACCGACGTCTCGCAACTCGTGAAGGCAAGTTTGGTGTATGTGAGGGAATAATTTGACGCAAAGAACCGCCGGAGCAATTCTCTGCTCGGCGGTTTAGAATCTTCTGATTGAACGTTTAATGAATGACCTTTCCATCATTTCTGTCACTTGTTCATTAAACTGTCTGGACTCGGCAAGCTTTTTAGCTTCTTCCGCAAGCGACGGGTACATGGCCGCTACTTTTTTGAGTCCATCGGAATCAAGATGAAATCTCACAGCTTGCCAGAAACAATTAATGATAATATCTCTATCCTCTACACTAACCATAATAGGCCTCCTTACCAATTTATACATGTTTTTTGCACAAATTTCAAGGCATCAAATCCACGGCTAATTTTGGACATTTTGGGGGATAAAAAGTATACTCAGGGTATGTGTGGCGTTGCCGGAATAATCGACCCAAAAGTAGACAATAAAGACAAGGTTATCGGCCAAATGGTCGAGAAGATTTTGCATAGGGGACCAGACCAAGACGGCTTCTTCGTCGACTCGCACGTGGGGCTCGGCATGCGCCGACTCTCCATCATCGACCTGTCCGCCGGCAAGCAACCGATCTGGTCATTCGACCGCAAGCGATGCATTTTCTTCAACGGCGAGATTTACAACTACCTCGAACTGCGCAATGAACTCTCGGCGAAAGGCGCGCAGTTTGCGACACACTCGGACACCGAAGTCATCCTGCAGATGTACGACACATACGGCGAGGCTATGCTTCCCCGACTGCGCGGCATGTTTGTCTTTTGCATCTACGACATTGAAACGAAAAAAGTTTTCATCGCCCGAGATTTTTTTGGCATCAAGCCGTTGTACTATTTGAAACAAGGCGACAAGGTCACGGCGTTCGGCTCAGAAATAAAAAGCTTTCTCGGAATCCCTGGATTTTTGCCGGAGGTCAACGACAACGCGGTCTA
>CAIXDB010000149.1 GCA_903918125.1 uncultured bacterium
AATCTCTAGTTGAAATATTGGAAAATAATAAAATAAAATTATTGCGAGAACACAAATTTTTATCGCCTTACTTACGGAAATCTGTCCAAAATCTGTTGGTAGAAGCAGCGAATAATTTACCAGACGGATATAAACTTCTTATTGTGACAGCATATCGTCCCGTATGGATGCAAGAACAATTATGGAAGCGAAGATTGTGGCAATTAGCAAAGAAACATCCTTTTCTGATGATTTTTCAATATAAAAAATGGAAAAATATGGTGTCAAAATATACTGCCCCTCCAGGCGGTTCATCGCACCAAACTGGGAGCGCTGTTGATGTCACGGTACTTGATAATCGGGAAAATAGGTTGGATATGGGTACAACGCTGACTGACTTTGGAGAAAAAGTAAACACATATACAAATCTAATCACTGATGTCCAAAAAAATAACCGAAAAATTTTATATGATGCAATGACTAAAGCTGGTTTTGTGAATTATCCACTTGAATGGTGGCACTACTCGTATGGTGACCAATTATGGGCTGCATACACGAGACGTTCAGAGTGTTTTTATGGAAAGATTACAGAAAAACTTGCCTAAAATCGTACTCCACGTATACTGGCAGAGGAGGTTGGTAAGTAATGGAACGAGTGGCATTTTTTCAGAGAAAGTTCAAGGAAGTCATTAATCGAAATTTTATTTCTGATTTCCAGTTGTCCGTCCGAGGACCGTATTGTTTGGATGTATCCGACGGTCATTTCAAATCGCGCGGAGCACGGTTGTTTGATATTTCAAGTCTGACTAAAGGACTTGCGTATCTCGTCATGCTTAAGCTGTTTGCATTGAAACTGTATTCTCCGGAAACTTCCTTCGAGTCGATCTTGCCGGAAGTACCGAATGTGGCCGGTCGCAAATTGTGGCATTTCATGTCGTATGTAGTTCAGTCGTACGATTTTGATTTTGAAGCACTGCGGGACGGTAAGATTGGTCCATTCAAAAAAACACTTCTCACGCAAGGGTTTGGACCGTGGAAAAAGAAATTCTATTATGACAATTTTGCGAGTGCATACATAGGTCTTGCACTTGAAGAAATTTTCAAAACGGATATCGAAGAAATCTTACATGCGGAGCTGTGTGACGATCAGCATGAAAAGGATAACCTGCTTTTTCATCCGGTTCGTCGCGGGATGTTGCCTGCCAGTTGCATCGTACCCACAAAATGGGAAGGTCGGGGAATTCCGGGTTTCGTGCACGACCCGTTATCTTTGAGTCACCAAGATGAGAATATTGTTGCGGCCGGAGTTTTCTCGCGAGCACCAGTCATCGCCGACATCTTTCACCGAATGGTCGACTTTTTTATCGAGACAGGTTTCTACCACACAATGGCGGAAAACCAGTTGGTAAAGCTCGGTATAACAGGACATGACTACGGGCTCGGGTTTGATATTCCTTGGAAAAAAAATCTGGAAGGGCTGGAAGTTACACGCCCGCTCATGTTTGCCGGATTTACCGGTTGCCGGATTTTCTTTGCGGAACGACCCCGGATTACCGTTTGTTTGCTAACCAATCGTACATTATATCGAGACACGGAAGACACTCGATTGGATTTTTCGCCGTTTGCTTGGGAGATCATTCGCGAGGCAATTCGGCAGTGTAAGTGAGAACGGGGGAGTGGACGCAATTCCATTCCCTTTTATTTTGATCGCTTGTACATTATACTCACACTATGTCTGAAAAAAATTACGAATATTACTATTTCGCCAAGCGGAATATGCTGCCGGACGCAAAAAATCGTACGCGAATAGTCGGTACGCTCAAGAAAAATTCTCGGGTCCATGTTTCGGCTGCGTGTGGAAAGGCCATGGCGTCGGTGACGTGCATGCTCGCGAATTTGGGGTATATTGTCACAGCGAGTGATGATGCGTGTCACCCACCGATGAGTGACGTATTGACTGCCCACAATATTTCGTGCCAAAAACCTTCTGTAGAAAATTTAGAACATATCGATGTTGTGGTTGTTGGAAATACATTACCATCATCTGCTCTCGAAGTAGTAATCGCACAAGAAAAAGGAATACCGATGATGTCTGGCTCTGAAGTGTTGCGAGAAATTTTGACTCACAGTCGACGTTCACTTGTAGTGGCAGGAACACACGGCAAAACGACGACGAGCTCACTTCTCGCTCATGTTTTTTTGAAAAGTGGAAACAATCCGGCGTACATGATTGGAGGGTCATTCCAAGATACGGGGAAAAGTTACGCGATTGGCTCAACCGTTACATCTCACGTGATTTTTGAGGGTGACGAATATGACTGTGCGTTTTTTGATAAAGCGCCAAAGTTTTTACGATACAACGCCACATCAGTGATTATCACTTCAATCGAACATGATCACATCGACTTATATCCAACATTTGAGGATTACAAACAAGCATTTCAATTTTTGGTTGATGATATTCCTGAAAACGGTTTTTTAATTCTGCATAATTCGGTGTTGCAAAATATTGATATTTCACATTGTCTTGGAAAAATTATTACATATGGACACCCCAATGATGCAGATGTTTCATATACGATAGATTCCGTTGATCATTCCGGTACGACCTTTTCTATAACATACAAAAGTGGTGAAATCTATAAACAAGTTTTTATTCCTATGTTTGGTGAATACAATATTGCAAATGCCACAGCGGTATTTATTCTAGCCCGATGTGAGGGTTTGTCCCCACAAGAAATCATAAAATCTTTCGCGACATATCCGGGCGTCCACGAGCGACAAGAAGTAATTGGAGAGAAAAACGAGATTACGGTCATCCGCGACTTTGCTCATCATCCTACGGCAGTTCAGGTGACTTTGGAAGGAATGCGAATGCATTACCCTAATCGTCGCTTGGTGTGCGTATTCGAACCGCGTTCGATTACAAGCAGAAAAAAATCCTTCGAGACAAAATATTCCGAGGCACTTCATTTAGCCGACGTTTCCATTGTTGTCACACCTCCATTTCGGGAAGGGGATAACAAAAATGATTTCATTGATGTTTCTGTCATAACGAAAACTTTACAATCTTTTGGCAAAATTGCGTATGCAGCAAAAGATCCAAATGAGGCTTTACATTTACTATCAAAATATACGCAAAAACAAGATGTCGTGGTGTTTATGAGCAACGGAGATTTTGGTGGTATTCCTGAAATGTTTTTAAAATTATAGGTGTATTTTCAAAAACTTTTTCACCACTTTCTCTATTTTTGCCATGTCACGAGGATGGAACCAATGGATGTCCTTGTCGCGCTTAAACCATGTCATTTGACGGCGGGCGTAGTCTATATTTCCGGTTTCGATTTTTTTCAGAAGTTGTATTTTGGCGTTTTTGTCTCGTATTTTTTTCTGCAAAAATTCGGCGAGATATCGATACTCGAGGCCGAGCGCGTGCATGCGTTTCCACGACAGACCACTCCCGTGCAGTTTCTTGGCTTCGCGAATCATTCCTTTTTTTATGCGTGCCACAGCTCGCGCGTGGATGCGTTCGTGCAACTCATCCGGCAGGAGCGTCAAGCCGATTTGCAATATCTTGTACGGATTTTCCCGGCGACTGGTACGCGTGTCGAGTTGGGGCACAGCACCGAGTGCCTGGACAATTTCCAGCGCACGCACGAGCCGAGCCGGGTTGCCACGCTCGATAGTCTCGGCACGTTTTGGGTCGCGTTTTTGCAACATGACAAAAAGTTCCTCGGCGGATTTTTTCTCCAATTTTTTTCGCAACGTCGCGTTCGGCGGAACTTCCGGCAGGACGAAGTTGTCGACGATTGATTGAATATAAAAACCGGTACCGCCGCAGACGATCGGCACTTTTCCGCGCGACACAATATCCGCGATTTTTTCTCGCGCCATGTTCTGCCATTCGTCGACACTCCAGACTTTTTTCGGCGAGACGACGTCGAGCATGTGGTGGGGAACATCGCGCATTTCCGCGCGCGTGATTTTACCCGTGCCGACGTTGAGCCCCGCGTACACCTGTCGCGAGTCGGCCGACACCACTTCGCCGTTGTGCGCGAGCGCCAGTCGCACCGCCAAATCGCTTTTGCCCGTCGCCGTCGGTCCAAGTACCACGATAATTTTCGGTTTGTGTTTCGTCTCGGTGTTCATCACTTCACTCTGCTACTTTTCCCGCACAAATACAAATCTCGGACCGCTGTAGCCGAACCCATGTTATTTTACTCTCATCACCCAAATTTCTTGATTTTTAATTTGCTCTGCAACTTCCGGGCTGGGCACTTGACTATGAATATTCGGTGTGACATCGATTTGTTTGAATCGTTCAACACTAAATCCTACATCGTTAAAAAATTGTTCCGCATCATGGAAGTCTTCAAACAAGTTTGCATTTAGATCGCGTCCCGTTGTTGTCGCAATATGTTTTTTTGCTTGGCTACTTGCCATCCTTTTTTCATGCTGTTCTTTGGTTACTATGTCCGGTGTAATCCATACACCGGAGAAAAGCTTGAGCACTCCGGCAATATTGCCGGCCAGTTTCTGTTTTTCATCTTTGTTCAAATATGGAAGCAGACCTTCG
>CAIXDB010000150.1 GCA_903918125.1 uncultured bacterium
GCCGAGCGCATCGTGACTCGTGATGAAAAAGAGAGTTTGTTGTCGCTTTCCGTCAAAGCATACGGCACTCCGCGACTGGTACGCACTGTCCTGCCAGGATCTTTTAACCCACCGCCAAGCGTCGACTCGGCAATACTGACTGTCACGGACATTTCACGCAAAAATTTCGCCGATGTCGATGAGAAAAAGTTTTTCACATTGCTTCACCTCGGTTTCGCTCACAAACGCAAACAGCTCTTGCCGAATCTTGCAGAGATGTACAAAAAAGACATCCTCGCAGAAGCTTTTGTGCAATGCGGACTCGACCTGAAATGTCGCGCGGAGGATGTGAAACTCGAAAAGTGGTTGGGTCTCGTAAAAATACTGTAACAAAAAGGATGGGCATCATCTGCGCGAGGATGATGCCCATCCTTTTGTTTTTTATTTTGTTGTTTGCCCATCCTGTCCGGTCAGGGGATTTTGATTTTCGTTTATATCGAGCGACCACGAAAGCTCCTTCAACTTGCTATCGGAAAGTTTCGGTACGTAGACTTGGTTCGGTGCCTGCGCCACAGTCTCCTTTGCCACCGGTTTGCGTTCCTCTTTTTTCCAAATGTAGAGATTTTGTTTCGTGTAGTACAAAAACGCCGCCTCGAGAAAGTCGATGAACGGTTTGTTGTTCACTTTGTAGAAAGCCAGGGCAAGCGCCAACCCTCCGATCCCTAAAACTAAAAAAATAGAAATGTAAATCGGCAGAAACGCGTAGGCGATGTACGCCATGCCCGCTCCGCCGGCGAGATACACGAACTGCTTGAGCGTAAACGGCCCAATGATTTTGTCCTCGATGTCGATAAATTGTGGTACTTGGAATCGCATATATATAGTATACAACTTTACTCCAGCGGTTCGCGGTATGGGTCGGTGGGATATTTTTTGTCGGGAATAATTTCGATGCCGGGAAGATTGTCGGGTGCGGAGCGTTCCTGTGCTGACGCGGACTTTTGTCCCGGTTGCGACGAAGAAAATTGTGATGATGCGGACGAAGGCGCGGAAGACTGTGTCGACGGTTGCGTTGGGTGTGGCTGGGCATCGCGAACAGGGGAGCGCATGAGAGCAACGTCGGCAAGCGACTCGTGCACGTGCGGAGTGGCGGACGCGGCATCCATAACAGACATCTGCTCGGCGATTTCAGACGAGAGGGTCGGTTTGGGAGATGCGTCGGTCGCAGAAACCGGACCGGATGTTTCGGACACTCGCACCGGCTCGCTCGTCGGCGGAATGTATCGCGGCACGGAAATCCCGCTCGCAGTTGCCGTCGCCTCCGGTTGCGATTGCACCGTATCCGATCGCGCAACATCATGCGCCGTCTCACCCCCCTCCACCATCGGCAAATCGTTCGGCGGGAGTTCGAGGGTGGGATTTGAAAAATCGGGTGTCAATTTTATAGGTGGTATTTTTACATCTTCACTTTCGATCACATTTTCAGCGTATTGAAAAACACGAGTATTAAGTTCAGTAATAAGTTCTTCTGCAATAAGCTGAGAAATACTGAGAGCAGAGATAACAGCCCCGGTAAAATTTTCTTCAAGGGTAAGTCCTACAATGACGTACAGAACTTCATCCTTCAGAGCTTGAGTTTGATCTGGAGTCAAAGAATATTTCTGGGAAATCTCCATGATGCGAAGCTCCCATGTTTTATCCATCACCAAACCTTGTACTGCTTTTGGTAACTTCAAGAGATACTCTGTTATTTCTTTTTTTGTTTGTTCGTCCATATATTTTTATGGTGTTGGTGTGGCAGGTGGGGGAGTCGCCGGTGCAGTGGGGGCAGGAGTTGCGCTTTCATCTTCCTTTTCCTCGTCTTTTGTAATACCAGCATTCTTTAATAACTCCTCAAATTGTTCCTTCGGTGGTTTTACCTTCGCTGATTTTTTAACTTTCGACGCGATATATTCCATATCCCTTCGACTGACAGCGGTTTTTCTAAATAAATTCTTCAGATATGCGGAAGTTGCCGATTCATTTGCAATTTTATCTGCATATGCTCGTGCTCGTTCAGAATACACACTCTCCACAGCTTGTTGTATCACTTTGTTATTTTTCTTTTTCTCCTCCTGACCACCCTTAAGCGCGGTCAGTCGTTTCATTTCATCACTCATCCACACCTCCGAAGCATCGAACTCCTTCTGTCTTGATTCAATCGATTTTTCCATTTCTTTAACGGCATTAATCTTGCTTTGCATAGATGAATCACGCTGGTCTGTAGGAATAGCTCTCAATTGTTTTTCAATCTCGGCTTTTCTTGCCACAGAAATTTCAGGATTATCTAATTCACGCATTAATTTATACTCTGGTTGTTGTTCATAGGTATTAACAAGAGAATTGCGCATTTGCGTTTCATCAGCCAATCGTTTCTTGGCAAGAGCGGTAAACTTGTCTTTTTCTTCCTTTTCTTTTTTCTTAAACTCCTCGCTCTCAAGTTTAGCGGTTGCTCTTTCTGCGACAAGATCATCTGGTTTCAAAAGTTTCACTGCTTCTTCTTCACTCTTTGCTTTTGCCTCAAGTGTTGCACGGAAATTAACTTTCTTGCTGTCCACTTTACCCAAATCGGTTTTGAGATAGTCTTTAGTCACAGTACCAAAAGTTTTTGTGGCTCGTGCATCAAAACTCGATGTTGCAGCTGCATCCCCACTCTTAAGTGTAAACTTGGCCAAATTGCGAGTAACAAGATTTCCATTTACAGCCGTATCTTTTAGTTTCTCGTTTTGTGTAATCGCACTACCCACGCGACCAACAGTATTTCTTCCATACAATGCCGCTCCACCCAAAATTGCACCCCCGGCGAACGAAGTAACGCTCGACGTCGCCTGCGCAATAAATGTCGATCCCATTTTTGCATATTTCTTTGCCGTCACAAGTGACGCAATGGCCAGCGCGATGACCACAAAAAAGTTGAAGAGGAGTGAGATGTTGTCACCGCTGGCTTGGCCGTTGGCACCGGCAAATAAACTGCCCCAACCACCCGCTTGTGTGGTCGGGATGAAACCCGGACTGGTGATGAGCGTCAGTGTCACCCATGTCATGAGCATGTAAATAGGTGCAAAGAGAAGCTGTCCGGTGAACGAATCCCACCATTCGGTTTTGTATTTCGTCATGTACGGCAAAAAACCCATGTACGCAATAGGGGATGTCATGAGGAGTAAAATAAGCACGACGTAACGAATCATAAACATAATCGCCACGGC
>CAIXDB010000151.1 GCA_903918125.1 uncultured bacterium
ATCGACCATACCGCGTAATTTACCTATACCAGGGCGTGAGTTGAAAGGTATTTATTTTGCGATGGACTTTTTGAAACAGCAAAATAAAAATAACCAATTTTATTATATGGAATTTTCACCAAAGTGCGGTATACTGGGAAAATGTCTGATGATATCGTGAACATTCCGCCGGAAAGTTTGCTTGGGTTACTGCGACGATACGCGGGGATTATTACTGCGCTTGTGGTGCTCACCATCGTGGCGAGCGGACTGACCGTCGTCGTGCCGAAAATTATTGCGGGGGCTATCGACTCGTATGCCAAAGGTGGATTTAATCTCGAGAGTTTGATTGTCGAATTTTCCGTCATTGCCGGACTGATTTTTATATTTACCTACGCGCAAAACGTCGTGCAGGTCTACGCCTCCGAACGAGTGGCGCGCGATATGCGCAACGACATCACGGCCAAAATTTCCGTTCAGCCGTTTGCCTACATCGAAAAAATGACGCCGGCGAAACTTCTGACCAACCTGACCTCCGACGTCGACGCGGTCAAAATGTTTGTCTCGACCGCGGTGTCGTCCATGATTTCGTCGGTCGTGCTCATCATCGCCGTGTCGGCACTGCTCCTGACCATCGACTGGAAACTCGGACTGACGGTGCTCACGGTCATTCCGATCATCGGCGGAACCTTTTATGTCGTGCTCACACGCGTGCGCAAACTGTTCGTCAAATCGCAGGAGGCGATCGACTGGCTGAACAAAGTCATCAGTGAAAGTATTCTCGGCTCCGCGCTCATCCGTTTGCTCAACTCGCATGACGCCGAGTATGCCAAATTTGTCGACGCCAACGCCGAGGCGAAAAAAATCAGTTTGGAAATTCTCGCATGGTTTGCCGGTCTCATTCCCATTATCACCTTTTTCACGAACCTCGCCATGCTCGCCATCGTGCTCCTCGGTGGACATTTTGTTATCCAAGGCACAATGACGCTCGGCAACTTCACCGCGTTCAATACGTATCTCGCCATCTTGATTTTCCCGATCATGATTATCGGTTTCATGAGCAATGTCGTGGCACAGGCGCAGGCGTCGTACGGTCGCATCCTGCAAGTGTTGAACGCACCGGTGGAGAAAAAAACCGGCGGGGTCAAAGCGCAGTTGCGCGGAGATATGGAAGTGAAAAATTTGTCGGTCATGTTCGGCGAAAAATACGCATTGAAAAATGTGTCGTTCAGTATTCGCGCGGGAAGCAAAACGGCGGTCATCGGTCCGACGGCTGCGGGCAAAACACAACTTTTGTACGCGCTCACCGGGTTGCTTGAGCCGTCCGAAGGCGAGATTTTCTTTGACGGGAAGGAGGTCAACGAATACGACAAAGCGAGCCTGCACAGCCAAGTCGGGTTTGTCTTTCAGGACAGCGTGATGTTCAACTTAACGCTCCGCGAGAACATCGCTTTCAGCAACACGGTCAAGGATGAGGACATCGAGAAAGCGATACAGACGGCCGAACTCCGCGATTTCATTGACGCACTTCCGCAAGGACTCGACACGATTGTTTCCGAGCGCGGAACGTCGCTCTCCGGCGGACAGAAACAGCGCATCATGCTTGCGCGTGCACTGGCGCTCAACCCGCGCGTGCTTCTGCTCGACGACTTCACGGCGCGCGTCGATGCGAACACGGAGGGGAAAATTTTGAAAAATTTGTCGACGAACTATCCGGAGCTGACGCTCGTGTCCGTGACGCAGAAAATTTCATCCATCGAACACTACGACCAGATCGTCCTGCTCATGGAAGGTGAACTGCTTGCGGTCGGCACGCACGAGGAACTTCTGCGCACGTCGCCGGAGTATGTGCAGATTTGGGAATCGCAAAAAAGTACGAATCAATACGAAACACATAACGATGCATAACATGATAAATTATTCCCTCACAAAAACAGACATCGAGAAGGAAAAAAATAAAGGCGTGTTGTCGACGGCCTGGAAACGTCTCGTGCCTTTGATGAAGGAGGAGGGCGGTGCGGTGACGCTGGCGATTTTTGCCATCGTGGTCAATGCCGGGTCGACGCTTGTCGTGCCACTCATCATTGCGCACATTGTCGACACGTTTCTCGTCACCAAAAATTTTCATGGCGTGGAAGTGTTTTCCGTTTGGTTGTTTCTGGTCTTTCTCGCGGGGCTCATCGCGAGCTATGTGCAGGTCAAAGCCATGGGTGGCGTCGGTCGGCGACTACTTTTCAACTTGCGCAACAAAATTTTTACAAAACTGCAGGAGTTGCCGGTGGCGTTTTTCAGTCAGAACAAAGCGGGCGATCTCATTTCGCGCATCAACAACGATACCGACAAGTTGAACCAATTTTTCTCACAAGCGCTCATGCAGTTTGTCAGCAATATCATGCTCATCGCCGGTACCGGCGTGTTCCTGCTCGTTATCAATGTGAAACTCGGCGCAATCGCACTCGTGCCGGCGGTCGTCGCACTCGTCGTCACGCAACTTCTTTCGCCGTGGGTCAAGCGCACCAGTTTGAAAAGTTTACGCACGCTCGGCGCAATGTCTGGCGAGATTCAGGAAAGCATCAACAACTTTAAAGTCATCGTGGCGTTCAATCGTCTCGATTATTTCCGCAACAAGTTTAGAGAGGCGAACGAGACAAACTATTCCGCGTCTGTTTCGGCTGGTGTGGCAAGCAACATTTTCAACCCGCTGTACGTGCTCGCGTCATCCCTCGCGCAACTCGCTGTGCTCGCCTTCGGTATTTATCTTATTTCAACGGGACACTTTACAGTTGGTTTGCTCATCGGTTTCTTGCTGTACGTCAACAATTTCTACATGCCACTTCGTCAGCTCGCTTCAGTCTGGCCGTCGCTTCAGCTCGCGCTCGCCGGACTCGACCGTATCTCGGAAGTGCTCGCACTCGAGTCGAACGTCACAACCATGACCGCACTTCCCAGTGCCGAAGTTGCCGTGGCGTCTGCGACACGTTCCTCTTCCGAAGTTGCAGTTATGGAATTCAAAAATGTTCACTTCGCGTATATCGAAGGTAAGGATGTGTTGAAAAATGTGAACGTCACACTTGAACGTGGCAAAACGTACGCACTCGTCGGACCGACGGGCGGTGGCAAAACGACCACGGCGTCGCTCGCGGCGCGACTGTACGACCCGACGGCCGGCACGGTGTTTCTCGAGGGAAAAGACATCCGCACGTACACGCCGGCGGAGCGCGTGAAGAAAATCGGTTTCATTTTGCAGGAGCCGTTTCTTTTCAGCGGTACGGTGCGAGAAAATATTTTGTACGGCAACGAAGAATTTCAAAAACACACAAACGATGAACTTGCCGACGTGTTGAAAAAAGCAAACCTGACGGAACTTTTGTCGCGATTTTCCGACGGCTTAGACACACGCGTGGTGTCGAGTGGTGAAGCGGTGTCACTCGGGCAAAAACAGCTCATCGCGTTCATCCGCGCCACACTGCGCAACCCGGACATTTTGATTCTCGACGAAGCCACGGCAAACATCGACACGGTCACGGAACAATTGCTCGAGGAAATTATCAAAAAACTTCCGCCGACCACGACGAAAGTCATCATCGCCCATCGTCTCAACACCATCGAAAACGCCGACAGCATTTTCTTCGTCAACGCCGGTACGGTGACCGAAGCTGGTTCGATGCAACACGCCGTCGACATGCTTCTGCACGGCAAGCGCGAAAGCTAGAGGTGGTGTATACTGAGCACAACTATTACTCGGTAATAAAAAAATATGTCATACACAAAAAATATCGTCCAAGCGACGGAGGACAATACAAATTTTCGCACCGTTCTGTTTACCGGCGAAAAAAGTCAGCTCGTGGTTATGAACGTGCCGGCTGGTGGCGAAGTCGGCGAGGAAGTGCATCATCATGTCGAGCAAACATTGTTTTTTCAAAGCGGCAACGGCAAAGCGATTCTCGACGATATCGAAACCCCAGTCGGCGCGGGCGATGTCGTGGTGGTCACGCCTGGTACGAAACATAATTTTCTGAACACCGGCGCGGAGGATCTCAAAATTTTCACCGTGTACGCCCCGGCAAACCACATCGACGGTCGCATTCACGTGACGAAAGCCGACGCGGATGCCGACCTCGCCGACGAAGCATTTGGCGATGCAGTGCAATAGCCGTGCAACCTACTTGCAATTTTTTAAAAAATATGTTTTTATGGTGAAGGAATTTTCAGTTCCTGAATTCAAATTTTACAGAAAGGCTCCCGATGAATTTCTTGCGCAGAATCGCGCCCGCCATGCGGGGCAGAAACTTTCAGATTTATTTCTGGAGCCAGCTTGCCTCGTATATCGGCACCGGTCTCCAAGCGGTCACATTGAGTGCACTGGTGTATGAAATCACCGGACACTCCTCATACTGGGCATCGATGGTGATTTTTCTTGGCTTTGCGCCAAGTGCATTTCTTTGCCCGACACTCGGCGGTTTCATCGGCGACAGATATCCGGTGCGTATGATAATGTATGTCACTCAAACATCCGGTGCTCTGCTCGCATTGCTCTATGCCTACTTTGCTACGCACAACCCGCAACTCTGGCAGATGATAGTGTGCACGCTTACGAGCGCGCTTATCGCATCAGTTGATTCAATCGGTCGCCATAAACTTATGATGGAAATTGTGCCGAGCGAGCATGTCCCGTCGGCGCAAGCGTTGAACGGTGTGCTGATTACGACCGGATCGGTTATCGGCGGTTCGCTTGTTGGTGTATCATTTGTGTTGTCGGGCGGATATGCCGGTGCGTTTGTTGCAAATGCTGGAAGTTTTGTGGCAGTGCTTGCGACCCTTCACATGATGACGTTGCGTCAAGTACAAACACACACTGAACCGGCATTTCGAATGTTACGACTCGGAGCTGAATACATTTTGTCCGAGAAATCATTACTTGCACAACTTGTGCTCTCCGGAATTTTTTCGGCAATCGGTTTCTCGTATCGCGGAATCTTGCCGGCAATGGCACGAGAAATTTACAATGTGCACACCAAACAAAACATTGCGTCGGTTGCCGGATATATTTCAGCAACAATAGCATTTGGTTCGGTTGTCGGAGGGTTCATGATTTCGGCGCATTCCGAAAAACTGGCGAAGGTATTGAGGCGATTTGTTCTCAGTGGTTCGCTCGTCATCGGCGTATCGTGGATTGTTATCCCCGTGATACATTCGTCGCTTCTCGGCATGCCGTTGATTTGTTTGTTCGGGGTCGGAGTGATATGCAGTATTCTGGCTCTGCGATCGAACGTCAAACAAACGGTCAAAATGAATCGACCGGATATGCTCGGCAGAGTCATCGGTTTCGACTTTATGTTTTTCCATGGTGGCATGGCCACTGGCAATCTCGGCATCGGTGTCATCGCCGACCGTCTCGGTCTGTCGACGAGCATGCAACTCATTGGCGTGCTCACGGTTCTCCTGACGATTTTTCTGTGCGTCATTTGGAAACGTATCCAACCCCCTCACTCGGTGTAACAACCGGTGAGGGGGATATTGTTGACAGAAGATTAAAACTTGAGGTGCCAAATTGGAACCTCAAATTAATACAGTTGGTCAGTGACTATTATTGAAATTTGCACTCTGTTGTGGCGGGCGTACAATGTGCGCATGGAACCGTTGGCGGCGAAAATTCGACCGAGGAATTTGAAGGAATTCATCGGACAGGAACATTTGGTGGGGGCGGGGAAGCCCTTGCGAATTGCCGTGGAGAAAAAACATTTGTTTTCGTTCATTCTCTGGGGACCTCCGGGCGTGGGCAAGACGACACTTGCCCGGATTTATGCGCAGGCGCTTGACGCGGATTTCTACGAACTTTCCGCGGTGTCGGCGGGGAAGGATGATATTCGGAAAATTGTGGAGAAAAAAGTACCGGAAGTGTCAAGGACTGCCCTTGACATGCGAAGTCAAATGTCAAAGGCAGTCTTTGACACGAAACCCAAGATTCTCTTTCTCGACGAAATCCATCGTTTCAATAAAAGTCAGCAGGATTTTCTCCTACCATATGTCGAGTCCGGCGTTCTGACACTCATCGGTGCGACGACGGAAAACCCGAGTTTCGAAGTCATCGCGCCACTTCTGTCGCGTTGCCGCGTGTTTGTGTTGAACGAATTTTCGGCGAGCGAAATGAAAGCGATCATCGCGCGTGTAGAGAAAACGCAAAAAATAAAAATCGACGCCGAGTCGCGCGAGTGGCTCACAGGTATGGCGAACGGCGACGCACGCCAAGCGGTGGCGATGCTCGAAGCGACGCTTCACTTGTATGGCACGATTTCTGTCGAGCATTTGAAGGAAACGCTGCAATCGAAATTTCTCCGCTACGACAAAAAAGGCGAGGAGCACTACAACACCATTTCGGCCTTCATAAAAAGCATGCGTGCAAGCCAGCCCGATGCCGCACTCTATTATATGTGTCGGATGATTGACGCCGGCGAGGATCCGAAATTTATCGCCCGACGCATGGTTGTGTTTGCAAGTGAGGATGTGGGTCTGGCTCAACCGACGGCACTTGTGGTGGCGAACGCTGTGTTCCGCGCGGTTGAGACAATCGGCTTGCCGGAATGCGCCGAAAATTTGGCACATGGTGTGGTGTATCTTGCGCAGGCAAAAAAGGATCGCTCGGCATACGACGCATATCTCGCTGCCATGTCCGACGTGAAAAAATTTGGCAACCTGCCCGTCCCGCTCGCCATCCGCAACCCGGTCACGAAACTGATGAAAGATCTCGACTACGGCGCGGGCTATGAAAAGTACACCGCCGAAAGTTTGCTGCCCGAAAAATTGAAGCATCAAAAATATTTAAAATAAAAATCCCCCGGCGTGAACAAAATCACGCAAGGGTATTTCTGTAAGAATAAATATAGTTTAGCATGTAACCATCCATAATGTATACTGTTGTAATATGATACTTCCACTCATCGCACTCGGTACGTTTCTCATCACACTTCTTGGTGGGTTTTTTGCGGTCAAGTTTCGCGACAAATTGCATCTCATTCTCGGGTTCAGCGCCGGCGCGGTTGTCGGTGTGGCACTTTTTGACTTGCTACCCGAGGCACTCGACATTGCCCGAAGTTTCTGGAATGTCACGACTGTCATGCTCGTCGTGGCGGTCGGTTTTGCGCTCTACATGACGCTCGACAGAATTTTTTTCACGCACGCGCATTGCGACGACGAGCCTCACACGGAGCATGACCATCGCGGAGCGTTTGGCGCGGGCAGTTTGTCATTTCATAGCTTCCTCGACGGCATCGCTATAGGAATCGCCTTCGGCGTGTCGCGTGCGGTCGGGGTGGTGGTTGCGGCTGCGGTGTTGACGCATGACTTTTCCGACGGCATCAACACCGCAAGTATGATTTTGCGTCACGGCGGCACTCGGCGCGACGCACTCAAATGGGTCCTTCTCGACGCGGTCACGCCGGTCGCCGGCATTGTCGTGACACAATTTTTTATTATTCCGCGCTCGCTCGTTGGTCTCGTCGTGGCACTTTTCGCCGGATTTTTCCTGTATATCGGCTCGAGTGATCTCCTGCCCGAAAGTCACCACAACCACCCGACATACTGGACAACACTCGCCACTGTCCTCGGCATGGCGGTCATCTATTTTGCAGTCACCCTCGCCAGCGCGTAGTACACAGTTACTTCATGAAAAATGATATACTATGAATGTTGATTTATCAATTAACAAAAATTTATGGACCCACAAAATCAAGGACAATCGCAAAATCAAAACACCACACCTTCGACACCGACTACCGCGGACAACACGATGATCATGTCCGTGCTCGCGTACATCGGCCCGCTCGTCATAATTTCGTACATCGCGGAGAAAAACAATCCAGTCGTGAAATTTCATATCAAGCAAGGTGTCGTGTTGTTCGGCGCGGAAATCATCGTCGGTATCGTCGCGTCAATTCTCTGGCAGTTATACTATGTCTGGGATCTCGTCAACCTGCTTCTTTTTATCCTCTCGATTATCGGCATCATAAACGCGGTTCAAAACAAACAAAAAGAACTTCCGGTTATCAGCAGTTTTGCAAAAAATATTAACTTGTAACATATGAATACAAACGCACGCATTCTCACCGTCACTATTATTATCATTCTTCTCGCCATCGGCATGTTTCTCATTTTGAGACAAGCACCTGCGGGAACGACCGTTGCCACGACGAGCCAGCCAATTGCCACCGCGACATACGCATGCAGTGCCGGCAAATCAATCACCGCGAGCTACTACAACGGCACAAGTACGCCGGTCACGGCTCCCGGTCAACCGCCGATTCCGACAGGATACGTCGCACTGTCGCTTTCTGACGGACGCGCGATGACGCTCCCGCAAGCCATTTCCGCCGACGGCGCGCGATACGCAAACGCCGACGAGTCGGTCGTGTTTTGGAATGTCGGGAACGGCGTGACCTTTACTGAAAATGGCACGCAAACGTACGTGGGCTGTATCACGGTGGCGCAGGACCCCGGCGGTTTGCCACAAACATACGC
>CAIXDB010000152.1 GCA_903918125.1 uncultured bacterium
CTCACGCGCGGTTTCAAGCGCGCGAATGGTCGCAATAACTCAGGCATCATCACCACACGACACAAAGGCGGCGGACACAAACGACTCTTCCGCGATGTGGATTTCTCATACGACAAAATTGACGTGCCGTACAAAATCATGACAGTCGAGTACGATCCAAACCGCTCCGGTTTCGTCGGCCTCGCGGCATATCGTGACGGCGAGCGACGCTATGTTCTCCTTCCAAAGGGTGTGAAGCCAGGTGCGACCATCATCACCGGTCTCAATGCTCCTATTGAGCCAGGTAACGCGGCGCCTTTGAAGAAGATCCCTGTAGGCACATTCATCTATAACATCGAGCTCAAGCCGAATTCCGGCGCCAAGGCCGCACGCGCAGCCGGCATATTCGCTCAGGTCATCGGTAACGACGCCGGTTACACTATGATCAAGATGCCTTCGACAGAAGTCCGACGCATCCACGAGGAATGCTTCGCCATGATCGGTCAGGTCTCGAACGACGAGCACTGGCTCGTGAATTCAGGAAAGGCAGGCCGCTCCCGCTGGCTCGGCATCAGGCCGACCGTCCGCGGTTCCGCTCAGAACCCTGTAGACCACCCATACGGCGGTGGAGAAGGACGCCAGGGTCGCGGTCTCCGCAGGTTGAAGACTCGCTGGGGCAAGCCAGCCGGCAAGGGTCAGAAGACTCGCACTCCGAAGAAGTACTCGAACGTCTTCATTGTCTCCAGGAGGAAAGTGGGGAAGGATAGGAATTCGATTCAGTAAATTAAGTAAAAGCAAAAGGCGGGATAGCTCTCCTGCGAAAACCACGAAAATTTTTTGCTAAAAATTTTCTCTGTCCGGCTCCGTCGAGCCTACCAAGGGTTTTCTCGGAGACTATCCCGCCTTTTGTCTTGTTTAAATTGCCGTAGGATTGACTTTTTGCTTATGCCATGATATTTAGATATAAGATTTTGACATCGCCAAAAGGCTTTAAACGGGTGCGCCTATGAGCACCAGTACCGAAAGGACCAATGAACCTTACCAAGATATTCGGAGTCGTGGCCGCATTGTTTCTAGCCACACTTTTCTTCACCATCCGATGGACATCGAAACACATCGCGTTCAGCGATAATTTTTTTGTGGTCCAGACAATGCAAGCGACTTTTGTCAGAGCTTATCAAAAGATATCCGACAGCTTTGTCGATATACCTGATTCTTCAACGAACACAGAGGAATTGGTGCTCAACATTGGTGGAGTAGAGACCACTTTTAGTAAACGAGAAGTGGATCTGAACGACATCAATAACTTTGTGGCCGGTGAACGTGTAATCTTATCCTACAGGGATACCTATACCATAGTTTTCAAAGACGGTATCGAGTTTTGCAGATACAGGTCTGCGCGAGATTCTGTGAATATTAGGAAATAAGTGCCGTTTTTTTGTTTTTTAGCTCCGCGCTTTCGCGGGGCTTTCTTTTTTCTTCATAATATCTTCATCTTTATTTAATCTTCTTTTTGTATGATTCGCGGGTGGCATTTATTTTCATCGACGAGAGCGGAGATCTAGGATTTAAAAAATCATCTAGCAGGTGGTTCGTTTTTGCTGTTGCCCTAGTCGATGAAGGGCGGGTCTGTGGATTAGTGGAATGGGGAAAGTGGAAGCCTCTGTTGTTTCAATATTCGGTGGTATGTTGGCTGTTCTTGCTGGGATGATTTTGATGGGAATAAAGTA
>CAIXDB010000153.1 GCA_903918125.1 uncultured bacterium
CTGATTCTCATTTCCGGTCCGACCGGTTCGGGAAAATCCACCACGCTGTACTCGATGTTGAACGAAATCGACCGCGAACACCAGAACGTACTTTCGCTCGAGGACCCGATCGAATACAACATCGAAGGTATGTCGCAGTCGCAAGTCAAACCGGAAATCGGCTATACCTTCGGCGAAGGTTTGCGCACCACACTTCGTCAGGACCCGGACGTCATCATGGTCGGTGAGATTCGCGACAAGGAAACGGCACAGCTTGCCATCCAAGCGGCGCTAACCGGTCACCTCGTGCTCTCGACCATTCACACCAACACGGCTACCGGTGTCATACCGCGTCTCATCGACATGGGTGTCGATCCGTATCTCATCGCACCGACGTTGATTCTTGCCATGGCGCAACGTCTCGTCGGCGGTTTGTGTCCGAACTCCGGCAAGCCCTTGCCGGTCGACGCAAGTTTGAAGCTCATGTTCGATGCAGAGTTTGAAAGTTTGCCGATGAAATACAGAAAGGACATCGTCTACGGTCCAAACGTGTACGAAATGGAAGTCTCGCCAGAGTGTCCGAACGGTACGCGCGGACGTTTGGCTGTCATGGAAGTGTTCGAGATGAACAAAGAGCTCGAAGCGATTATTTTAAAAGACCCGACCGAGATCGCGGTGATGAACATAGTTCGCGAACAGGGCATGTTGACGATGAAAGAAGACGCCATATTGAAAGCGATGGCGCGAGAGATTCCATTTGAAGAGGTGAACATGTTATAATAAAAATATGGAAGAAAATAAAAATATAAAAATTTTGCTCATTGACGACGACAGATTTCTTTTGGATATGTATGTGTTGAAATTTAAAAAGAACGGGTGCGACGTCGACACGGCATCCGGCTCGATTGCGGCACTGACCAAACTTCGCGCCGGCGAACACTTTGATATCATACTGCTCGATATCATCATGCCGACAATGGACGGACTCGAGTTACTTGCCACAATCCGAAAGGAAAAACTTGCGCCTGACACGACCGTCATCATTCTCTCAAACCAAAACGACGACATGGAAAAAGCGCAGGCACTTGGCATCGATGGGTACATCATCAAAGCCATGTCCATTCCGTCGGAGGTTGTGGAAAAAGTGCTCGGTATTTACAAAACTAAACACCAAAAGTCATGACAATGGATTACAAAAAACAGCTTGAGGAGCTCGTGTCGACCGTGATGACCGAAGACGCATCGGATTTGCATCTGGCCGAAGACCGCTTGCCGATTATTCGCGTGTCCGGTTTTCTCATTCCGCTCGTCAAAGAGCAGGTGACATCGAAAGCGGACATCAAAGGCTTGCTCGGCGAATTACTTGACGACAAAAAAATGGCCATGCTCATGGATAACCGCGAGGTGGACTTCGCATACGATCACAAAGGTATCGCTCGTTTCCGCGGAAACGCATTTTTTGAGCTCGGCAAAATCAGCATCGCTCTGCGACTCGTGCCGAAGAAAATAAAAACACTGGAGGAGTTGCGACTGCCGGCAATTCTCGGAACATTTGCGGCCAAGCAACAGGGATTTTTTCTTGTTGTCGGTCCGACCGGACAGGGCAAGTCAACCACGCTCGCCTCGCTCATCGAAATCATCAACCAGAGCCGTCTCGAGCACATCATCACCATCGAGGATCCGATCGAATACATTTTCGAGCCGAAAAAAGCCATCATCGACCAACGCGAAGTTCTACAGGACACGCCCGACTTTCACTCGGGGCTCAGAGGTATGTTGCGACAGGACGTCGACATTATGATGATCGGTGAGATGCGTAGTCCGGAGGACATTTCCGCCGCCGTGACCGCCGCGGAAACCGGACACCTCGTATTCTCGACACTTCACACCAACACCGCATCGCAAACCATGGCGCGCATCATCGACTCGTTCAACGCCGAACAGCAGAACCAAATCCGCGCCCAGCTGTCCTCGTCGCTCCTCGGTATTTTCTCCCAGCGACTCATTCCGCGCATCTCCGGCGGACTCATTCCGGCGTGTGAACTGCTCATCAACAACAGCGCAGTCGGCAACCTCATTCGAGAAAATCGCATTCAGGAAATCGATACCGTCATCGAAACCGGTTCCGAGCAGGGGATGATTGACCTGAACCGCTATCTGTCCGAGCTTGTCCGCACCGGCGAAATTACCATCGAGAACGCGTATCTGCATTCCAACAATCCGAAATCGCTCGAGCGAATGATTTGATTTGAATTCCAGAATTCGTCGAAGACACACCCGTTTCCGGAGTATTCGCAGGCCTGAAGCTTGGACTTGTCAATGACCCTGTGCAACAAGGGCTCTTGACAAGTTCAGGCCGAGAACCTAAGCGAGTCCTCCGCAGGAGAGGACGAGTGTCTCCGGAAACGGGTGTGTCGA
>CAIXDB010000154.1 GCA_903918125.1 uncultured bacterium
CGTTGATAATCTCTCAGTTCTATTTTCGTAAACGACATGAAGTTATCATTCTTTTGATATGCAAGGAGCATTCTTTCCACATATTGGTCAAAAATTGGGTAATATTTTTGAGAATGTTCAGAACAATATTTTGTTGCAAAAGAATAAAAATCTCTGTCATTTCCATCACGACCAATGCCGTGTCCTTTTCTAATCTCGTCGATAAGTTTTAAATCATTTTGAGCTAATTTTTTATCGAAATCTTTTATATTCACTATATGTTTTGTCACTTTCCAAGTATCTATAACTCCTGCACTATAAAAACTATTAACAACAGTTACCTTCAAATACACAGACACGACATCACCATTTGCTGGAAAACATTCAAAAAGTTTCCTGAGTGATTTATCACCAGTAACATATTTATCGTTTTCTTCCATCTTGCGGACGTACGCATGTATTAAATCGTCTGATGGATTTTTGAGTAGTTCCATTTTTCGTTTACCAAGCGAAGTGTGCAAATGCCTTGTTGGCTTCCGCCATTTTGTGAGTGTTTTCGCGTTTTTTGACCGCGTCACCTTCGTTTTTGTAGGCGAGCATGATTTCTTCGGACAGTTTTTCGTGCATCGGTTTTCCTTTCTTGGCGCGAGCGGCATCAATAATCCATTTCATCGAAAGGTATGCACGTCGTTCAGGTCGGACTTCGCGAGGAATCTGATAGTTAGCGCCACCCACTCGTCGCGAGCGCACCTCTGTCATCGGTCCGGTGTTTTTCAGTGCCGTGTCGAAAATTTCCATCGGATCCTCAACCTTCGCCTTCTCTTTTATATCCTCGAACGCATCGTACACAATTTTGCGTGCGGTCTGTTTCTGACCTCGTTCCATGATGTAGTTGATAAACTTACCCACTTTTTCGGACTGGTAGAGGTGGTCGGCTTTTGCAATATTTCTGTTTGTAACTTTTCTTCGCATGAATTTAATTTTTCTATTTTTCTATTTTTTAATCTTTCTATTTTTTCGCCTTTGGTTTCTTCACGCCGTATCGCGAACGTGTCTTTGCGCGCTTCTCCACGCCGGCTGCGTCGAGCTTGCCTCGCACCACTTTGTATCGCAGACCGACATCGCGCGTCTTACCGCCGGAAAGCATCACCACGGAGTGCTCCTGCAAGCCGTGTCCCATGCCGGTGATGTACGCCGTCACTTCCATGCCGTTGGTCAAACGAACGCGGGCGATTTTGCGAATAGCCGAGTTTGGTTTCTTCGGAGTTTTGGTCGTCACTTTTGTACACACGCCGCGCTTGAAGGGAGACGGGTAGAACACCGGGTGGTTTTCCAAGTTGTTGAACCCGCGCGTCAAAGCGACCGATCGAGGTTTTCGACTGGTCTGGTGTCGCTTGCGTCGTATGAGCTGATTGATTGTTGACATTGGATACTACCCTACTATAGATGAGAAAAATTTGCAACTCGGCGGAGGATGATGCTTATCCTTTTCAGGCGCTCAAACCAGTGAGGAAGGTGAACTCGTGGTTCACAACAGGAAGCATGTACTGCCAGAGGAAGAATATGAAGAAAAGCAGGACGATGAAACCGTAGCGTTCGAACCATGCGCGAACGGAGAGAAAATTACCGGGCAGGATGGAGAACAGGATTTTCGAACCGTCAAGTGGCGGGATGGGAATGAGGTTGAATGTGGCGAGGACAAGGTTAATGAACACGATGGTGCTGAAAATCGTGCCAAGTGAACCGGAAACCAGTGCGCCGATCGACGCGGACGTCACCGCGAACCGCAGGAACAAGCCGAAAATCAAAGCAATGCAGATATTTGTGGCGGGACCGGCGAGAGCCACGATCGCCTCGCCCCAGCGTTGGTTCCGCAAGTTGTACGGATTGTACGGCACAGGTTTGGCCCAGCCGATGATGAACCCGCCGAGAAGATATGACATAATCGGCAGGAAAAAAGAGCCGAACCATTCTAGATGTTTGAGCGGGTTCAAAGTCAGCCGGCCTTGATAATACGCCGTATTGTCCCCCTGCAGGTACGCCGCATAGCCGTGCGAGACTTCATGAGCCACGACGGAGATGATGAGAATGAGAATGGAAAAAATAAATTGTATCGGGTCGAATTGCATGATGTTCTGTATTACATTTGCATTATAGACAATATATGATAGCATGTCTTCACCTATGGCAAAAGCATGTCCAATCAACAACAAGAGTTCGCAGATGCAAGGCGGGTATTCAAACCGTACGCGTGCGACGCAGTTTAACCCGACCGGCAACGTTCGCAAATACGCAAACCTCCAGAAAAAGCGAGTGTATATTCCTGAACTTAAAAAATCGATGACGTTGACACTTTCGACCAAGGGCATCAAAACTCTCCAGAAAAACGGGGCGTTCGTGACACTGAAAAAAGCCGGACTTATTTAAATTTTACAAAAAAAAGGGGCGTCCACGAAATATCTGTGGCGCCCAATGTTGTCGTTTTTTTGGAGGAGCGACAAACTATAATCAGTATACTCTACACAAACACAAAGTCAACCCTTGCACCCTGCTGTCACCGGCGGGATGTTTTTGTTTTGGAGTGTAAATACCTTGCCGTCCGAGTGAAAAATAATACGTCCCATGACACACGTGTCGAGTGCAGGAATGTGGTCATGTGCAAATGTGTCGAGCGTTTCCTGATCGGGCAGACCGTAGGTGTTATTGACACCTGTCGACATGACCGCCCAGTGCGGATCGATGGTCGAAACATACTCCGGCGACGAGCTGGTTTTCGAGCCGTGATGTCCGGCTTTCAGAATAGTACTTTTGAGCGTTCCGCCACCTGCCTCCGCATCGCGCGCGAGAAGATAATCCTCGATTTGAGACGTCGAGTCGCTCTGCAAAGCCACCGACGTGTCACCGTACACCAGTCGCATGACGATCGAAGCATTGTTGGTAGACATGAGCGCCGAATCGCGGTCTGGAAAAAGCACTTGCAGATACGCTCCCCCGCCCAAGTCGATGGTTTGCCCGCGTCGCGCGATGATTTTCGGAATTTTCTCGTCAACGATTTCGTGTTCGAGCACCGCATACGACGGCGAAGCTCCCGGCGTGCCAGACTCGAGCACCGCGTCGACTTTGTATTGTTGCAGGAGCGGAATGAAACCGGAATAATGGTCTTGGTCGGCGTTTGCCACCACGATCATGTCGATGTGACGATCGTACCACGGCAGGACATGTGGCAACTCGGACATGAGTGCTTTGTCTGGACCGCCATCGACGAGCACGGTCGTGCCGGTCGGCGACTCTATATATAGTGCGTCGCCCTGGCCGACGTTGAGCACCGCGAAAGTGAGAATTCCGTGACGATCTTCGAGTGAGAGTGCCACCCACGTCACGGCGCACAGCACAAAGAGAAAAAGCAGAATGTACCATCGAGCGTGTTGACGAATGTGAGTGAGAAAATGGGTCATTATGATATACTGTAATGAAATTGAAATCTCTTTCTCGGTCACACCCTTGCCGGAGCACGCGTAAATTTCTTGCTAGAAATTTCGCTCACTCTCGCCTACCCGGCTCCGAGAGTCTCCGGCAAGGGTGCGACGCTCA
>CAIXDB010000155.1 GCA_903918125.1 uncultured bacterium
CCTCTGTGCTCCATAAATAGTAATGCCATCAATATATGACGCTTCCTGAGCATTTTCGGCAGGCAAAAAAATTTCTGTAAACCCTTCTTTTTTAGCTTTCTGAGCAATGGGCAGCGCACCTTTTATTGGTCGCAGTTCTCCATCAAGTGATAATTCTCCAATGAATAATCTATTTTTTGTATCTGCTCGAATATCATCTGACGCGATAAGATATCCTATGGCAATCGGTAAATCAAACAATGGACCCTCTTTTTTAACGTCAGCCGGAGCGAGAGAAACAATCACTTTTTGATTTTTATTTTTTGGCGATTTGAATCCGGAATTTTTTATTGCCGCCGAGACGCGATCCTTCGACTCATCGACCGACTTGTTGGCCAGCCCGACAATCGAAAACGCGTGTAATCCCTTCGATAAATCAATTTCGATGTCAATAACCTGCGCATTTAGTAGAGTCGTTTGTGCACTGTAAATTTTTGAGACGGCCATAGTGGTATGTTATTCCATGTGCTTTTTGCACGTTGTGGCGGCAGAATTTGCCTCAAGTCGATCTTCCTCAATTTCTTCGCCACCCACATCGCAGATGCCGTATGTTCCATCCTTGATTTTTTGGAGTGCGCGCGTCACTTCGCCGAGTCGCGTTTCGAGCTGTGCGGTGATTGCGGTATTTTCTTCGAGCGTCTCTAAACTATCCGCCACTTCGGTGTCATCAGCGCGATCATGCCCATTCGTCCCCTCGCCAACCGCCTGCCAATCACCCGGCGTGTTCGGATTTTTTCGACTGACAGTCGCTAGTTCTGTTTCCAGTTTTTGTTTCTCTGTCTCGAGTAAATCTTTGAAATGTTGTGTGTCTTTTTTCATATGATAAGTTTAGCAGAACGAAACCATTTCGCAACTTTTATTTTCACCACTCTTGCATGTTATCGTACCAGCTGGCTGGTCACAAATTTGCCTAAAATGGCACTGAAAATATCTTCGTTCGCTGTAATCAAAATGGTATTTTTGTTCAAAAAAGAATACAGCAGAACGGTTTTCCCCGTTTGGTCTTTGACAATTCTCAGGTCGTGGTTTGAAATCGATTCATCGGTAAAAACATACGGAGTGGTTGTGCTCGTGTTTGCAGGGATTTGGAAAAGTTGTGCCAAATCTTCCGACATCGTTTTTTCCCACGCAAGCATACCGCTAAACGAGCTTGCGTAGTCGGAACTTGTCAGAACAATAAACGGAATGTTTCCGTTGAACACATACGCGCCGAGCATATATGGCGTGTCGAGCGAACGCAGAAGCACCGGCGGAATGTTCGGCGCAAGAGTTTGTATAAACGTCTGACTGTCCGTGTCCGTCTCGAGATAGAGCACAGAATTTGCAGGTTGATTGAATGATTGTTCTTCAGTCAGTATGGCTTGCACAACACGTGCTCGGGTCGAACTTGCCACCGCGATGTTTGATTCTTTGGTAAAACTGATGAGTGTGCTTGTTTGCGCCACAGTCGCTGGCGCACTGAAATATTTGAGCGCGAGTACTGCGCCGACGATGCCGACTCCGCACACGAGCAGTCCGACACCGATCGCCACGAAAGATTTATTTACAAACCTCGAGAAAAATCCCGGTCCTTCACGTTCCGGTTCAATTTTTGTTTCCGGTCGCTCGAGCTCCCGTTTCTGCTCGGCCATGGCAATGTTCACAATCGACGTTTTTTCTTTGCCCATCAAGGACTCGATGTCGCCTTGGTACGTTCGCAGAGATTTCAACGGTCCGTCATTTTGATTTTTTTCAGGATTCATTTACCACATTCTAGCAAATTTACATCGTGTCTGTCTTGTGCATCATCGGTCGACGAACGGGGCGCTTGCCGAAACCGATCAAATATTTCTGCGGATTGTCGTCGAGGTCGATGAAGTCGTCACAGACTTCGATAAGTTTGGCCGATGTCGCTTTGCCAAAAGACATCACTTCCACTTGGCATCCGCCATTTTTCAGATATTCAACGAGCGGTACGAAGTCTCCGTCACCGGTGACGAGAATGATGGCGTCAAGTTTCGGCGCCAGCTTAATCGTATCCACCGCCATGCCGACATCCCAATCCCCTTTCTTGGCGCCACCCGAGAAAATCTGCAAATTTTTCGTTTTTGTTTCGATGCCCATTTTCCCGAGCGCTTCGAAAAAGTTTTTCTCCTCGCCGGACTCCGTGGTGATGACGTATGCCACCGCGCGCGTGAGCAATCGTCCCGACAAACCGTCCTTGACCACCTGGTCGAAATTTACTCGCGCCCCGTAGAGGTTTTTCGCGCAATGATACAGGTTCTGCGTATCGATAAATATCCCAACTCGCTGATTTTTGTGTTTTATGACTGACATTGTATTGTATTAAAATTGTTAAATTAACTTCCATTATTAAAATGTGCTTACCAAACACGTATGTATAGTATACGACTTTAATTTCTTAGGAGCAAAGCGAGTTAGAAATTAAGAAGTGCCCTTGTGGTATCAAAAAACAAGCCGAGTGGCTTGTGGTCATGCGACCACTGCTCGCTTGCAGCGGTTGCTTTATTTCTTCAAACCAAGTTTTTTTATCAGTGCGCCGTAGCGTTTCGGATTTTTCTTTTCGAGGTATTTCATGTGGGCTTTGCGGTCGGCAACCATTGACAAAAGTCCGCGTCGGGAGTGGTTATCCTTGTTGTTTTTCTTCAAATGCAGAGCAAGCTCGTCGATTCGACGGCTCAAAATGGCGATTTGCACCTCGGGCGAGCCGGTATCTGTCGCGTGTACCTGCACATCCTTCATAATATTGGCTTTTTTTGTTTTGGTAAGCATTGACAATATCCTAGCACAGTAGTCATTTTTTCGCAAGCCCCGGGCTTGTTCCTGTGATACACTATATATATGGCACAGACTCTGCGAGAATTGCACAGACAATTTCTGGAATATATTGAAATAGAAAAAGGCCGGTCGCTCAAGACGGTTGAGAACTACAACCACTATTTGACGGTTTTCCTGGCGCAAGCCAAGGTGACAAGACCGGAAGATATCACAGATACGGTTGTGCGCGAGTTCCGTCTCTGGCTCAATCGCCAGCCGGTCAAAAACACAAAACAACAAGGCAAAACACTCGGCAAGAAAACGCAAAATTATTATTTGATAGCCATCCGCTCGTTTCTCAAATATCTGGCACGACAGGAAATAAAAAGCTTGTCGCCGGAGCGGATTGAGCTGGCGAAGCAGGAAGAACGCTCGCTTGACCTCATTACCGACACGGAGCTCGACCGACTGCTTGCAGCGCCGGACGGCAGTGATCTGAAAAGTTTGAGAGATAAGGCCATGTTTGAGTTATTGTTCTCGACCGGTCTGCGCGTGTCGGAGCTCTGTTCACTCGACCGCGATATCGATTTGACCAAAGACGAATACTCCATTCGTGGCAAAGGTGGCAAGGTGCGCGTGGTTTTCTTTTCCGAGACAGCTAAAAAATCGCTCAAGGATTATATGGCTCAAAGAAAAGACTTTGACGAGGCGTTGTTTGTCCAACTGTCAAAGAATGAAGGTAAAAACGCAAAAGAAAAAGGTTTGCGCATCAACAAACGCTCCGTTGCACGCATTGTTAAACACTACGCCATCAAGGCAGGAATTTCGAAAAAAGTGACTCCGCACGTGATTCGTCACGTGTTTGCCACCGACCTGCTTTCAAATGGTGCTGACTTGCGTTCCGTCCAAGCTCTGCTCGGTCACGCCAACATCGGCACGACTCAAATCTACACTCACGTGACCGACAAGCATCTCCATGATATTCACAAGAAATTCCACAGCAACCGTTAAATGATGTAGAATAACAAAGTATGAAAATTATATCGTGGAATGTAAATGGAATTCGCGCAGTACACAAAAAAGGTTTGTTTGCGCCGTTTGTGGAGAAATACAAACCGGACATCATTTGTTTGCAGGAAACCAAGGCACAGCAACACCAAAATGAAGTTGACTTGTCCGGATTTCATGAATATTGGAATTCCGCCACGCGTCTGGGATACAGTGGCGTGGCTCTGTTTAGCCGTGAAAATGCCATTTCGGTAGTATCCGGATTTCCAGAGAAATTGTGTAAAAAATATGGTTTTGCCGATGACAAATACGGTGACCCAAACACGGAAGGTCGTATCATAGCTGTCGAATTTGAAAAGTTTTTTGTTGCGTCGGTGTATACACCAAATTCTAAAGGTGACCTAAGTCGTCTTTCTCTCCGGCACACTCAATGGGACCCGGCATTTTTGGAATACATGAAAAGTTTAGAAAAAAAGAAGCCGGTAATCTTTTGTGGAGATTTGAACGTCGCACACACCGAAGACGACCTTGCCAACCCAAAAGAAAATGAAGGCGAACACGGGTTTACAAAAGAAGAACGCGAAGGTGTGGACAACATAATCTCCGCCGGCTTCGTAGATATTTTCAGAAAATTTAATTCTGGAAAAGGATTCTATACATGGTGGACACCGTGGCGACAAGCGCGTGAACGCAACATCGGCTGGCGCATTGATTACTTTTTTGTCAGTTCGGCACTTGTTCCATATGTCAAAAAAACCTCTATATTGAGCGATGTTTTCGGTTCCGACCACTGCCCTATCGAATTGGACATCGAGATTTAAAAACTGGTTTTTTTATTAGACAAATAGTTATCCACTTTTTGTCCTTTACATGTCTTTTACA
>CAIXDB010000156.1 GCA_903918125.1 uncultured bacterium
CATGCCGTTCATCACCGAAGAAATCTGGTTGCACATTCCGCACACGGAGAAAAAATTACTCATGATAACTGCGTGGCCGAAATAGAAACCTGGGCACACATACTATATAATGGATATATGATCACCCTCATCGAACAATATCCCTACGTGCCGGCATTTCTTCTCGGTCTCGTTCCCGCGCTCATTTGGATGTGGTTTTGGCTCAAGGAGGACCGGCACCCAGAATCGCCAAAAATGATTACTCTGTCATTTCTCGGCGGAATGCTCGCGGTGTTTCTCGTCCTGCCACTTCAGCGCATCGTCTGCACGTACGCGAGTTGCGACAGTACCACGGCACATGTTTCCATCCCGACATTCGCTCTGCTTGCGGCGATCGAAGAAATTTTCAAGTTTGCCGTGGTGTACGCTATCGCTCTGCGCAGCAAAAAAATAGCCGACGAGCCGGTGGACGACATTATATATCTCATCATCTCCGCGCTCGGTTTCGTGGCGATGGAAAACACGCTTTTCCTCGTCGACCCGATTCACATCGGCGACTTTGCCGGCACCATCATCACCGGCAACTTGCGTTTCGTCGGCGCGTCGCTTCTGCATATCATTTCGTCCGGCACCATCGGCGTATTTCTGGCGCTCGCCTTCTACAAGTCACGCACGCAGAAAATACTTTTTGCAACAGCCGGAGTTATCCTCGCCATTGTCTTGCATACAACTTTTAATTTATTTATAATACAAGAGACGGCAGGAAATATTTTCCTCGTCTTCGGCGGAGTGTGGCTTGGCATTATCATACTTCTCCTGGCATTTGAAAAAGTACAGACAATACAACCGCTGTAAGCGAGCAGTGGTCGTATGACCGCAGGACACTCAAACATAGCATATATTTGAAATTTTAATTTTTAATAAAAAATATTATGAAAGACAATCGTTCTTTTTTTGAAAAGCTGACCGGTGTCGTCAAAATGGATGACATGTCGGAGGAAGATGATATCGATGTGGCAAATCCGCGCGGTAGCAAGCTTCCGCAACGCGACTCGCTCGCCCAAACTCCCGGCCAACAATGGGGCGAGGAGGAACCGGAGGAAGGCCAGCTGACCGTGGACGTGTACCAGACGCCCGCAGAAATCGTCATTAAAACCATGGTTGCCGGCGTTCGTCCGGAAGATTTGGACATTTCCATCACGCGTGACATGGTGGTCATAAAAGGCAAACGCGAAACGGAGCGCACGGTCAGCGACGAAGATTATTTTCACCAGGAGCTGTACTGGGGTTCGTTCTCACGCACTATCATGTTGCCCGCCGAGGTTGAAGTCGAGGAGTCGGAAGCGATTGAAAAGCACGGCCTACTCATTATCCGAATGCCGAAGATAGATAAGCACAAACAAACGAGGTTGAAAGTGAAGGGGTAGAAGATAAACACCCACTAGCAAAAAACCACTCATTGAGTGGTTTTTTGCATTAATTATTCTTGTGAATCTAAAACTTTTTTATTTATCAGTTCAATC